>JBJKTB010000198.1:0-3108 GCA_046703345.1 Ignavibacteriaceae bacterium | reverse complement strand
AATTTTATTACTCTACTGCTACCGGCAGAGAAATTTTATTTATCTTGAAGCAAATGAACGTTTTGCGTTTATTCCCCGGTTCCTTATTACTGCCGCTAGAGCTTTATTCAGATCACCTTTGATTTCTACCAGCGACAGTTCTCTTCTGTCAAGACTTACAACAAACATCTCTTTCAGCGACTCGCCTGTCTTCTTTATATACACTGCGGCTACTTTTCCGTGTTCGCAGCTTTTAACTATGTAAGCCCAGCCGTTCCTTACCATTCCTTTATCAATACTGTAAAGAAGATCATAACCGCTGCTCCGCGGACGGCCGCCGTCAGTAATTTTATAAACGCCTACTTGAACATGGGATACATTTGTTAAGATCGCCTTGGCATCTTCCCGGTCATCATCAAATTTAACAAAGACCCTTGCAAGCGATAATCCTGCGGAGCCTAACGAGAACTCAACATCTTTGTCGAAATTTACCTCGGTTGAGGAAAGTATTTCATTCCTCATCCGGGAAAAATTACCGTCAACGCTCAAGCATCCGGTTAACAACACACTGAGCGGTAATATTAAAGCCAGCAGTAAAAACTTAATGTTTTTCATCACTATGCCGTTTTTCTTTACGCACTTTTTCTATAGACGGAATGTCGAACTTCTCACCGAGCCTGCCTAGCGCATCCATATTTATTTTACCGACAATATTCACAAACGACGCCTTCCCGTTCTTCTCCAGCGAAGTTACAACAAGACCGGCTATATTACTCTGGTCCGGTGTAGTCTTGATATACACGTTTGTATTCTCATGCGGACCTTTAACCTTTACAATCCTGTTCCAGTTTTCGGATGTAAGCTTGCTGTCCAGTTTGTCTATTTTAGAGTTTAATTCTTTCACGTCTTTATTGTTAACATCGAATGAATAAACTTTAACAAGCTTCAATCCGTTCAGCAGGGCGGACAATTCAGGATCGTTTTTTTCCGTAAGATTACCGACCATCTTCAGCAGATATTTCTCAAGATTCACTTCGGTAACGTTGTTACCCTTTAACAAGCCGCCGAAGTTGCCGAAGTCAACGTAACCCGGATCGTTTACGTAATCCGGCTTTTCCTGCCCCATTACTGCGGCCGAAGCTACAAAAACAAACACAAACAATATTTTGATTAATCCTTTCATTTTCTATCCTCCTTTTAATAAGTCGTTAACCGCTTCTATACTCTTTTGAAGAGGCGCGGCAACCTGCTTCCCCAGCACTTCGTCCGCCAGCCGGTACTGCGTTTTTTTAAATACTTTTCCAATAAGAGAAAGAGATTCTTTAACCTGAAGCTCGGCGTTTTCCACTTCGGCTTTGCTGTATTTCTGCTCTTCTTTCGGCTGCCTGAATATAACGAGCGCCGCGATGCTTAGAATTACAACCGCAGCGGCAGCAGACATAGCCGGCCTCATAAGCAGAAGGCCTGCGGTTCTTACAAGAGTATTACGCCTTAACGAAATTCTACCGCCGGTTATTTTCTCGGCCGACCTTACAGTTTCGGCAGGGCATTCTTCTTTACCCATAAGATGAACCGCATCGGCGGTCTGCATGTATTCCTTCAGAAGCTTTTCTACTTCAGGAGAACGCTTCGCCCGGACGAAAACTTCCAGTTTATCAAAAAGCCCGGCGTCGCCGTATGCAACCGAAATAATTTTATCCAGATACTTTTCGTCTATGTTATGCGACTTCTTCATGTATATATTCTCTCAATTCTTCCTGAAGTTTTTTTCTTGCCCGCATTAAATAAACCTTAACGCTGTTCAGCGGAACATTCAATATTTCACTTATCTCCTTATATTTTAAGCCCTGCATTTCGTACATTACAAAAATAATTTTCAATGCTTCCGGCAGTTTATCAACCGATTCTTGTATCCTCTGCTTTAACAGCTCTCTCCTTGCCGCTATCTCGGGATTATTCAATTTATCGTCTCCCTTATAGTGATCGGCGAAATTATCGTCCGCGTCATATTCCCTTTCGGACATTATTTTTCTTTTTCGAAGATAATCCAGGCATAAGTTATGCGTCGTTTTCATCATCCAGGATTTGGCGGAATTAATATTGAAGTTATCGATGTTCTTCCATGTTCTTATAAGAACTTCCTGAGTTACATCGTCCGCGTCCATCCTGTTCTTCAGCATGAAAAGAGCGTAAGAGTAAATTCTGTTCTTATGCTGCTGAACCAGTATTTTATATCTTATTGATGCCAGCATCTTTTTATTTTAAAGACGAAATGAAAAATTAAATTGTTACAACCGGATTACTTTTTTTTACTGTGAAGAACTGCCGTTTCGCAAAAAATTAAGTACCCGGTAGTCGGAAGATTAAACCGGTAATGGTTAATAAGCAATCCTTTTTACTTGAAAGGTTTTATATCGGAATGAAAGGCCCCGACTTATGACTTAAAACCGGAACAATCCAAAATTAATTCGCCGAACACGCACTTCTTCACAATGCATTTATTGTTTTTATTTTTTTTGACTATAAACAGTTTTAACTTTATTTTCAAACTTAATTTTGCCACGAAGGCGACTGGGAACTAATTCTTTATGCTGAAATTTCTTCCGCTCGGAGGCGCCGGCGAGATCGGCGCCAACAGCTTTTACTTGAATATTGACGGGACAGGCATTATACTGGACTGCGGAATGCATCCTCAAAAAACCGGTCAGGATGCTCTCCCTAGATTCGAACTTATCGGCGACAATCCGGTTGACTTTGTTCTTATATCGCACGCTCATCAGGATCATATCGGCGCACTTCCATACCTGGTTCAGCGCCATCCTTATATTAGAATAATCACAACTCCACAGACACGTGCCCTTGCCGAGCTTACTCTGCATAATTCGGTCTCTATAATGAAGACACAGCTTTCGGAAGAAGACGAAATAAAAATTTATTCCCACGAGGAAATTGATCTGCTTATAAAATCTATTGAGTACCGGTCCTATTCGGAAACCTTCGAGCTAAACGGCTTCGGCAGGAGAAACGATATTAAAATTACCGGCCGATTTTTCGACGCGGGGCATATACTCGGATCTGCGGGTATCTTAATTGAGTTTGACGGGAGAACTTTGTTTTACACCGGCGATA
>JBJKTB010000197.1:0-3102 GCA_046703345.1 Ignavibacteriaceae bacterium | reverse complement strand
CAACACTTACTACTTTATCCTGCATTGTCTGTTCACGGTCAGTTCTGGTGCCGAATCTTAACGTGCTGGATATTCTTGGCGAGCCCATTTTGTGGACTTCCTCATGGCACTTTTTAACTGCCGCGAATACTTGGTCCCATTCTCCTTCTATGTTAGTTCCGTATGCGTGAAGCTTTGTTTTCAAGCCCGCTTCAATAAGTATCTTCTCGCAGGCCGCTATATATTTTGATACCGATACGCCTACCCCGATCGGTACTACGCAAAGATCTGCTATTACTCTCATTCTCTCCTCCTGTGTTATCGAAAATTGAATAACTAAAAATAGATAAAAAGAAATAAAGGAGGTAGTTAATAATATGGTTGCTTAAATTAGATTGCTAATATTTCACAGAATCATGGCGTGCTGATATGCCGGGAAATCTGCTTTTCTGATGTGTGCTATTTGGGAAGTGCGAAAACGAGGTCAAGCTTAAAGCTGTACATGAAATTGTCATGCTTAAATTTATCTCTTACCATTGTGGCTACCGTGTTCTTAACTATCCAGTGAACAAGCAGAGCCCAGTACCATTTCTGCTTAAAAAATAATTTTAACTCTTCATACGCTGCCCTGTCGCTGGCGTAATCTACTTCACGCCAAACCTGCGGCCAGCTGAAGAGCGTATAAACCGGTTCCCCGTCTACGTGTGGCGAGCTGTTGTACCAGTTCTGCAGGAACTTTGGCATCCAGCCTGTATTCGTATACCCGAAAGTATGGCTTTCGTAAGCGCCCAGACCTACTCCGCTCAGCGCGCTCAATCCCAACCCCTCTAGCAGGTCCTCCGGCTTGTAGCTTATTACTTCGAGATATTTTTCATAAAGATTGTTTACTTCGGCGGCGGGATCTTCCATCCTGTAGTTGTTCTCAAGCATCAATATGTCTCGGATGTCTTCCTTGGTAAGCTGCGCGAATGCCTGTGCCGAAAGCATTAAAACAAGTAGTATGCCTGTTGCCGTGGTTCTGTTAAAGAGTTTGCCGCGGATTTTTTTCTGATGATTTTGGGAATTTTTACTTTTCTATATTATCGAAATATTTCCGGCGTTTTTAACCGTGCGGCCGATATTTTTATGTTAACCTTTCTCTTTGTCATCTTATTTATCAGAGAAGTCTTCCGTAACGCATTTCGTTTCTTACCATCATGCCCGAAATGTTCTTGACAACCAGATGTGTCAGCGCCGCAAGGTACCACTTACCGTTAAAGTATCTGTCCAGATCTTCGTAGGCCAGCCTGTCGCTCATATAATCTGCTTCTCTGAATACTTTCTGCCAGGTAAGCGACTTGCCGTAAACGTTATCTGTTTTAACTGTCGCAGAATACCAGTCCTGCATGAACTTCGGCATCCAGCCTGTGTTTGTGTATCCCGCTGTACGTGATTGATGAAGTCCCATGCTTATTCCGCTCAATGCGCTCTCGCTTAATGCCTGCCCCAATTCCATCAGATCATGCTGTTTGGTCTCTGTGTATCTGTTGTACAGGTACTCTGCCTGTGCTCCTGGATTATCCACTCCTTGGATTACCAGAAGCTGCTTTATGTTGTCCTGTGTTACCTGCGCAAAACATACTGATGTCATTAAGACTGCGGCGGCTAATACTATTAAACTTTTCATTTTCGGACTCCTTAATTAAAGCGGACATAAATCATTGTTTATTCACACTTTAATTTTCGGCAATCGCGAAAATTTTCTCATGATACCCGGGAGCCTTTCCTTATAGCTCTTTGGTATCAATTTTTATAGCCCCTTCTAGCCCCCTTTTTTAGTTAGAACTTGAGAAGATGTACGGGATGTCTGTATTCCCTTATATTACAATATATTACAATGGCAGCACGAAATTGCGTATGCTGACTCTAATTTTATCATATTCCCGGGAAGTGAATAATAACTCCTGGGTGCTAAACTTTATAATTCTTGTTCTGGTGTTTTTTAAGATGACGAACGTCTATTCAGGCATATAGCCGTTCTCCATTGCGTAGCGCATAAGCTGGTTGGTGTTCTTAAGCCCTAATTTGTGGAGTATGTTCTTTCTGTGGTTTTTTATCGTAAATACGCTTAAAAAAAGGTCTTCCGCTATCTGTTTGTTCGATTTTCCCGCGGCTATTAGTTCTATAATCTCCTTCTCCCGCTTCGATAGATAAATATCGTCCTTCTGCATGCTCTTCCCTGCGGCCTCTTTTCTAAGATAGGAGGATATTATTTTAGTAAAATTCTGACTGAAAACCTCGTTTCCGGCGTAAACAGAATGAATCGCGTCTAAAAACTCGTCCATTCCTGCCATTTTATATAAATATCCGTTTATTCCTGTAGATAACGCGCTTATAAGAAACGATTCTTTCTCGTGCATCGTAAGGATTATTATCTTAACTTCAGTATCGTACTTCCTTATTTCTTTTACAGCCTCAATTCCGTTCATTACCGGCATGTCTATGTCCATTACGATTACATCAGGGTTTAACTCAGCCTGCATCGTAACCGCCTGCTTACCGTTTTCAGCTTCTCCTATAAGCTCCAAACCGGAATCCGATTTTATTACCATTCTTAATCCGTCTCTTACAAGTGCGTGGTCGTCGGCTAATAGTATCTTAATTCTGTCGCTCACCCTTCCTCCGTAGGTATCTCTATATGAATTTCCGTTCCTCTTCCCGGTGTTGATTCTATTCTGAAATTTCCGTCCAGTATTTCTGTCCGCTCCTTCATGTGAATTAATCCGAACGATGGTTTCTTCGAATCTGTGCTTAGGTAAAGCGAAGGCTCAAATCCGTTCCCGTTGTCTTCTATTACCATGTATATCGAACTATTTCTCCTGAAAATCTGAACTGAAGCTTCCGTAGCGCCTGAATGCTTAGCTATATTTGTCAGCGCCTCCTGCATTATTCTATAAAGAGAAAGTTCGGTGTCCCTGTTTATCTCCTCAAAATTACCGTGCGAATCAAAATTAAATTTTATCTTATAAAGCTCTTCGTATTCGCTGCATAACTGAGCGGCGGATTGAGCAAGCCCGTAATTATCGAGTACGAACGAATGAAGCGCGTGCACTATTGCCCTTAATTCGCGACCCGCTTTTAATA
>JBJKTB010000196.1:0-3872 GCA_046703345.1 Ignavibacteriaceae bacterium | reverse complement strand
GTATAATTATGATTACCGCACCGATAAAGCAGCGGGCATGAGTCTGCCGAATTAAAATTAAAAAGAAAGAATATCTTATAATTAAGAAAGGAAAATTATATGCAGAAGATAACGCCCTTTCTATGGTTTGACGACAACGCGGAAGAAGCTATCAACCTTTACGCCTCAGTATTCAAGAATTCAAAGATCGGCGCTATGAGCCGCTATAACGAGGCGAGCGCGAAGGCAGCGGGCAAAGAGCCCGGATCGGTTATGACCGCCGAATTTGAGCTCGCAGGATTAAAATTCGCGGCGATAAACGGCGGGCCGGTATTCAAGTTCACTCCTTCGATATCCTTCTTTGTCCGCTGCGAGACAACGGAAGAAATTGACAAATTATGGGAAGACCTTTCAAAAGACGGGACTGTGCGAATGCCGCTGGATAAATACGAATTCAGCGAGAGGTTCGGATGGGCGCGCGACAGGTTCGGAGTGGAATGGCAGCTTATTATTTCAAATGAGCCGCAAAGGATAGTGCCTTTTTTGTGGTACCATGAGCATGCTGAAGAGGCGATGAATTTCTACGCATCGGTTTTTAAGGATTCGAAAATTAATGATGTCTACCGTTTCGCGGAAGGCGGCGGAGTTCCGGCAGGCAAGATTATGCACGCTACATTCCGGCTTAACGGCCAGGAATTTATTGCGATGGACGCAAACAAAGAGCCGTTTAACGAGGCGATATCTTTCGTCGTCGCCTGCGACGGGCAGAAAGAAGTTGATTACTACTGGGATAAACTTTCCGAAGGCGGCGATGAAAAAGCGCAGCAGTGCGCGTGGCTGAAGGATAAATACGGAGTCTCGTGGCAGATAGTTCCAACCATATTATATAAGCTTCTCGGCGATCCTAATCCGGTGAAGTCGAAAAAAGTTACCGAAGCTATGCTGAAAATGAAAAAGATAGAAATAGACGGACTCATGAAGGCGTATGAGGAAGCTTAGGACCGCACACGCATTCTGATAATAAAAAGTTTAAGGAATTTATGCGCAAAGTTGTTTTTTCAATGAATATAACCTTGGACGGAAGCGCCGACCACACTGCAGCTATAGCCGACGAAGAGCTTCACGATTTCTTTACCGGCCTGCTGGCGGATACCGACACCATCCTGTTCGGCAGAAAAACTTATGATTTAATGGAAAGCTACTGGCCGAATGCTTCAAGCGATCCGAGATCGACCGGCAGCGAGATAAGATTTGCCGATCAAATAAATTCGGTTAAAAAGCTGGTCTTCTCCCGGACACTTAAAAACACAGAGTGGCACAACGCCAGTATTGCAAAAGGAAGTCTTGAGGAAGAGGTTTTAAGTTTGAAGCAGGGTTCCGGAAAAATTATTTCGGTCGGGAGTATAAGTCTGGCCGCCGCTTTAAGCGAAAAGGGGCTCATCGACGAATACAGGCTTTTAATTCATCCCATAATAGCCTCAGGCGGTATTCGGATTTTCGATACTCTGAGCAGCAGGATTAATTTGAAGCTCATTGATATGAAGCAGTTCGGATCGGGAGTAACCGTGCTTCATTACGAAAGAATATGAGAGTAAGCTTATGCCTCAGGGAAAAAAAACATATAATGATGTTAACGAATATATAGGCTCCTTTCCCGAAGAAATCCGGACTCAATTAAATATTATCAGAGATGCGATAAAAAAGTCGGCGCCTTCGGCGAATGAGATAATCAGTTATCAAATGCCGGCATACAGGACCAGCAAAGTGCTCGTATGGTTTGCGGCCTTTAAGAACCATATCGGATTTTATCCGACTGCTGAGGCAGTTAAAAAATTCAGCAGAGAGCTTTCGGCATACGAGACTTCGAAGGGAGCAATAAAGTTTCCGCTCGGAGAAAAAATGCCGGCCGGTTTGATATCAAGAATAACGAGATACAGATTAAACCGGGTTTCGGCAGATCTTCTTAAAAAAAAGTGAAACATTATCCTATCCGTTCCCGTTAGATTTTACGGTATAGGGATATCGCTATTTCAGGGCACAATTTTAATAAACACGAATAAGAAAGGGCAACCGATATGGTTACAATTAATCCTTACTTGAATTTTCCGGGAAACGCGGAGGAAGCGTTTAATTTTTACAAATCTGTTTTCGGCGGCGAGCTTGTCGGATTAACACGTTATAAGGATACAGCCGACGGCAGCAAAGTCTCCGAAGCTGATAAAGACAAGCTTATGCACGTTTCGCTTCCGATAGGAAAAGGGAACGTTCTAATGGCTACAGACGCCGTGGATTCGATGGGATGGAAATTAGTTCAGGGAAATGATTTTTCACTTTCCGTCGAGACCGAAAGCAAGGAAGAGGCCGATAAGATCTTCAACGGACTTTCGGAGGGCGGCAAAGTAACTCTTAAGATGGGCGATACATTCTGGGGCGCGTACTTCGGCATGGTAACTGATAAGTTCGGGATACACTGGATGGTAAGCTATAATAAAAATCAGCAAGGCAATTAAACATTTTCATCAAGAGACGGCATCATTAAAAAGGTGCCGTCTTTATTTAAATGAAAGAAGGAAATGAGAAAATTAAAACTTCAGATGCAGGTAACAGTAGACGGATATTCAGCAGGGCCAAACGGAGAACTGGACTGGATGACCTGGAACTGGGACGACAAACTTAAAGCCCGGGTAATTGAACTGACAGATTCTATTGATACGATATTAATGGGGCGGAAGATGACGGAAGGCTTCATGTCGTACTGGACAAACGTAAAGCCCGACAGTCCCGAATATCCTTTCGCTAAAAAGATGGTTGACGCGCCGAAGTTTGTTTTTACAAAGACACTCGTAGAACATAACTGGGTGAACACAAATCTCGTTAAGGGAGATTTAACCGAAGAAGTAACAAAGTTAAAAATGCTTCCCGGAAAAGACATGATTGTTTACGGCGGCGCGGGATTTGTGTCTTCGCTTGTAGATAAAAATCTTATAGACGAATATCATCTATTCATTAATCCGGCAATCATCGGAAAAGGGCTCTCCATTTTCGGCACACCCGGCTTGAAATTAAATTTAAAATTAGAAAGCAGCACAGTATTCGAATGCGGAATAGTAATAAATGTTTATTCACCGAAGAAATAGGCGGGCACGTAGCAATACAGTAAAAAAATAATCTTAGACTTTGCAACAACTTGATTTCCATTCTCAGTTAAGCCGGAATATCGTCTTTTCAAGAAAAGACCGCACGGTTTATAATAAACATTGATATATAACACAAATAGTCTTCGTATAAGGAGAAGAGGAAGAATTAATTTGCGTAACCGAAAGGTTTCGCTTATATTGGTAACCGTTTAGTTACATAATCCGAAAGAAAGAAAAAATGAGAAGAGACGTATTCCAGGCGATTGCCGATCCTACAAGAAGAGAGATAATAAACATGCTTGCCTACAACTCGCTTAACCTGAACTCGGTAGCGGAACATTTTAAGATAAGCAGGCCGGCAATCTCAAAGCACATAAAAATACTGAGCGAGTGCGGACTCGTGAAAGTCGAACAAAAGGGGCGCGAAAGATACTGCGAAGCGAGGCTGGACAAGCTGAGCGAAGTATCGGACTGGGTTGAGCAGTACAGAAAGTTATGGGAAGACAGACTGGACGCGCTTGAAGTTTATTTAAACAAAATACAATCCAAGTCGAAAAAAGACGGCAGATAAAAATATCACCGGAAAGGATAATTATAATGAATTACAAGACAGAATTTAAAATTGAAGTAGGCAAGCCGGAAGTGCTGGTCACGAGGGTTTTCGACGCGCCAAGGGAACTCTTATTCAGGATATTCAACAGCGCGGAGCATATTCCCAACTGGTGGGGGCCGAGAAATTTAATGACGAAATTAGAT
>JBJKTB010000195.1:0-7993 GCA_046703345.1 Ignavibacteriaceae bacterium | reverse complement strand
ACTTTACCCTGAACGACTGCTCCGTTCTGAGGATCCACGAGTTTTCCGTTTGCGTCGAAAATAAATGAACCGGCTCTAGAATAAAAATTTGAGCCGTTGCTCTTTAAAATAAACATTCCCGGCCCCTGAAGCGCTAAGTCGGTTGTAATTCCGGTGTTCTCAAATGTACCCTGATTCCAGTTCCTGTCTATCGAGTTTACCTTCATACCTAGACCAATCTGGAATGTGTTTGTACCGCCCGTACTGCTGGTTGGGTTTGTACCTGCCTTAATGAATTCGTTGAAAGTATCGCTGAATGTGATCCTGGATCCTTTGAACCCTATTGTATCGACGTTGGCAATGTTGTTGCCTATTACGTCCATCATCTGTTGAAGATTCTGAAGACCGGATACGCCTGAGAATAGAGAATTAAGAAGTGCCATTGTAACCTCCTAAGGTTTTGTTTAAGTTTTGACCCGGTATCAGTCAGTCAACCGGATCCAGAGCGTCCTTAAAAGGTCCCGCTCTATTGTTGTTTATTTAATTTCCTACTGCGCGAAAACCACGCTGTCTATGTTCGTAAAAATGTTATCGTTGCTGTCGCCTACCGGCAGCGCCGTTACTACAGTTCTGTTAGGAACGTTCACAATAAATGCCGTATCGTGCATCATCACAAGCGAATCTTTCGATCCCTTCGATTCGGCCTTGTCTACCGCGTTCTGTATTTTGTTTATCTCGGTGTCGCTCAGCTGAATGTTCCTCGTTTCCAGCCTCTTAAGCGCGTGGTTCGAGAACTTCAGTTTACTGAGCTCTTCCTCGAAAATTGATCCGAAACTGTCGGGAGCGTTCTGATTTTTTACCGGAGCAGATTGTTCCCTTTGAGTTATCGGTATAAACGGTACCTGAATACCATTTATCTCTGTCATTTTAATTTCCTCCGTTTGATCCCGGGTTAACTATTTCCATAATATCCGACAAGTTATAATCGGAATTATTGATTGAAAGTTTAGTTCCCTGGTCCGTGAACTTCACGCCGCTAATAACTCCGTATATAAACTGAGTGGCTGTTTCGTCTGAACCGTTCATTGCTTTTGCCGAAACTTTGAATGTATAGCTGCCGTCCGGAAGCCTGCTTCCGTTATTGTCGGTCATATCCCATTTATAAGAATTGTCGCCTGCCGAAACCGGGCTCTGAGTATATGATTTAACAACAGAACCGTTTGCGTCATAAATGTTTACAGTCACCGAGCTAGCGTCTGAAGGCAGGTTGTAACCGAGCTGCATGCTTGACTGTCCGTTAATAGTTATGTTGCCGCCGCTGATCTTCGCCTCTTTGCCGATTAAGGTCGATGAAAGAGTATTATTAATCGACTGGGTGAGCAGGTAGTTGGCGTTTATACTCTGCGTCATCGAAGTGTTCAGATTCTGAAGCTGCTCGAGAGAGCTGAACTGCGCTAGCTGCGCCGCAAATTGACTGCTGTCCATCGGATTCATCGGGTCCTGATTCTTCATCTGCTCTATAAGCAGATTCATGAAATCGTTTTTTCCGAGCGTTCCTCGTGTGCTGGAAGCTGAGGAAGTTGATGAGCTCGAAGATGACGACGTTGAGGATGTTGTAGAACTCGAAGACGATGAGCTCGTCGGCGTTGTTGATGCTACCGATGTTCCGTTCAATACATTGATCATAATTTTTCTCCTATGCTAGATATTCATAAGTGTTGTAGCCTAAGCTCTTCGTTGCTGCCGGAGAGACGCTTTCATCAGAAACGTTCTGTACATGAGCAAAATTCTGCTTCTTTCTGGGTGCCCCGCCGCTTCCCCACTTTGAATTCTGATTTGATACGGATACGTTTATTCCGCTAAGCTGAAGCCCGTTAAGATTAAGCGACTGCTTCAGTGAGCTGATGTTACTCTGTACTATCTGCCGCACCGCGTCGTTGTCCACTTCTATATGAGCGTGAACAGCGTTATCGGAAACATTAATTTCGACTTTAACCTTTCCCAGAGTTTCCGGCTTCAGTTTCAATACTACTGTTCCGCTTTCACCGCGCTGAATTAAACCGGTTACTTCCTTCATCATTTCAGATGGGGTTACAGGAACCGGATTTTCAACATACTGCGAAAACTTCGGCTGCGCTTTTGCCGCGGGCGTATTAAGGTTTATGCTCTGCGACGCATTCTGAACCGCAGATCCCTGAAAATCATTATTCCCTCTGCTGTCTTTCGACTGGTCTCTGCCCGTATTTGTATTCGATGAGCCGCTCCCTGCCGTTACCGCCTGAGCGGATTGATTAGCGCTGTTTCCGGCTGAAGATGTGTCGGCACTCCGATGAGCGGCTGAAGTTTCCTGCAAATTGTTGGTTTTAATTCCTCTCGTTAATGCATCACCCGCTTTAACCATCAAGTCGGATTGATTATCCTTTCCGT
This sequence comes from Ignavibacteriaceae bacterium, assembly GCA_046703345.1. Lineage (GTDB taxonomy): Bacteria > Bacteroidota > Ignavibacteria > Ignavibacteriales > Ignavibacteriaceae > FEN-1297. The sequence continues at coordinate 5,587 of JBJKTB010000195.1, read as the reverse complement.
CATCAGTACCGGATTTTTTTGCTTCAGTACCGCTGTAAGAAAGTCCGTCTGCATTCTTTAAAGCTTGCTTCGGAACGCTGACTGTTTTAACTAAGCCTTGGTTATCGTTTAGCTGGTTTTCCGCGATCTTTGCTTCCTTAACATCTTTAAGGCTAACCGGTTCCGTTTTTACCCCAACTCCCGCCGACTCCTTGAGCTTAATACTGAATTCTTCATTTGTTAAAATCCCTTTTGATGCATCGGCAGGCTGCAGATTCGCATCCGCTGTTTCTGCAGGTAAATTATTCAGAGATGCCGCATTCTGATCAGCCGGCTTGGTTTCGGGCTGAGCCTTAATTTTCACAGGCGTTTGTGCTGACTGATCATTTAACTGTTCCAGACTCTGCTTGAGATCTTTATCTATAAGATTGTAAAATAATTCTCTGCCCTGCATACTTCCGCCGGTTGTTTCATCGGCAGCAAATACGCCAGCGCTAGTCGCATTAAAAGCCGCGCCGTTTGAACTTACGTCGGTCTGTTTTACAATAATTCCTTCTAATTGTTTGCCGTCGTAATCATTCAGAAGCGAGAGATCCTCGGCTGTTATATAGTTTTGCGTTTTATGCGCGGCCGTGTTTTCTGAGCTTAGTTTTACTACAAATCCTTCATCAGGCGAATTTGCATCTTGAACTTTTTCTGCACTGTTCTCTTTTACGGTTTGTAAATTTCTTGTTGCTATTTTTGAAGCGGCTTCCTCTATGCTGTTTCCTTTAGCTTTTATTTGCGGTGTAACTTCCAGCGGAAGCTCGTTTTCAGTTACAGGTATTTTTATTTGTTGAGTATTATCAGGAACTGCCTGCTGAATTTGCATATCTTGCAAGGCTGAGTTCTTATCGGCCGCACCATTCGTTGATGCTTCGGTTTTAATGTTTTCCGAAATATTACCTTCAGGATTACTACCTGTTTTAGATGTTGACTTATTATCGCTGTCACTGGAAATAATTTTTCCGCTGTCTGAAGTTTGAACGGAAGGTTTAATATTTTGTAAGATGTTATCCGTTACCGGGCTTTCAGCGGATTGATCGGATCCGGCAGCGCTTTCAAGCTGCATCCCTGCCTGGTTAGTCTGGCCGGTTACAGGCAGCGGAACTATTTCGTTTTCAGTTGCCTTTCCGCTTCCGCCCGTCATCTGCAAAATATCGAGTTTAAGACTTGTATTGCCGGAATTAATATATAATTTTACAGGTCCTCCGCTCTTCATAAGCGCCTGAAGATTTTCTACTATCTGCTGCGCCGCAGCTTTGAGCTGGTTAAAATCTTTCTGTTCCGCAGAAGAGCTGCCCGCAGGTAAATCGTTAACCTGATTCATTGGATTTAATAGCAGAAAGGGAAACTGCAGTGTCTTTTCCGTCTTTCCGTTGTCATCCTTAAATAAAACTTCTATTCCGCTCAATTTTGAATCAGCCGTTTTAGAGCCGGACGCCTGCGCGCTCTGACCGGAAATATTCAGGCTGCCTAAAAGCTGCTGAATTAATTCTGTCAAATTTCCTGCAGAGCTAATTGTCTTTACCAATTCCTGAGGGGCAGCAGAAGCTTCATCGGCTTTATCGGCGGCGGAATTGTCATTGGTCAAAACGTTAGTTCCGGCCGGATTCGCATCCGAAAGATTTTCGTTGCATATCTTAACAATGTCCGAAAATAAATATGATGTGTTGTTAAACTTTGACGATTTCGGCATATCGAATAAACCGGTTGCATCGTTTGACTTTATGAAGAGCGAATTTAAAACCATTTTATTTTGTACTCATTATTCTATTGGCGGTTTCCGGATTTAGTTCGGACAAAATTGCCGCAGCGTTCTTCTGACGCATGCTGTATATTAAGTCCCTAGCAATATTATCGGAATAATTAGATATTATTTTAGCTGCCCTCTGCGGATCCATTGCTTCGTACACTTTTGCAGTCCTTTGAGTCCATGCAGTGTAGGTGCTGTCGCTCTGTTTTTGTTTCACTGCTTCAGTTTGAGCATCCTTCGATTCCGTTTCCTGTTTTGAAAGCTGCAGAGTTGTATATTTCAGCTTGTTCTCCATGGCTTTCAGGCTGTCTACAAGAGCCGAATCCTGAACGACTTTTTTTACGACTGTATCGGTTTTTACACCGCCTGAAGATAATACGCGCAGCGAGTCAAGTATGTTTTTCTTTATCTCATCCCTGAAAACGCTTTTTAGTTCAGCCATATTAATATTATTGTTCGCCGAACCTGTATGGACCTCGGTTTTCTGTTGTATTGGCTTAAAATCAAACGCAAAGATATTTTCAAATACGGAATTCAAATATATTATCGTTCCTGTAGTTGCAATAAAAGCAAGTAGAAATACTATTATGTATGCTATATTTTTTTTCACTTGTCTTGCCTGATAAACTTTTGAGTTGCTATTTCATCTATTTGTCCGAGCTCAATTCTGTTCTGCTCAATGTTATAGTTCTCATGGTACGTCTCTTCCAGCGATTCGAATATTTTATGCTCTTTCGTTTTCTGAATCAATTCTGCTACTTTCCTTTTTTTCTTTTCTTCAAGAATTTTAATTTTTTCGAGCACGGCTTCTTTTTTTTTCTTCAGCGTTATTTCATAATTTTTCTTAAATTTAAGTTCGCCGGCTGAAATACCGCTCATCTTAAAATTTTTTCTGCTCCTGCCTTCTTCTGCGTTCAATTCGTCGAATTCCGATCTGCATACAGCTATTTCCGCGTCTATAACGGCCACTTCTTTTTGAGCCTTCTTCTCAAGATTCTCTTTTATCTTCTTGATCGATTCAAATTTATATTTAAACTTCGGCATCTGTTATTATAAAGGTTCTTCTATAATTTCATTTAACCTGGCTAGAGTCTGCTCGAACAGCGCGCTGTCCGTCATATCCTGCTTCATGAAAGAACGCAGAGCATTAATTTTTGATAATGCGTGATCTATCTGAGGATTGCTTCCCTTTACGTACGCTCCGATGTTTATTAAATCTTCAGCTTCCTGGTAAGTTGCCAGTATCTCGTTAAAGGCGATTGCTCTCTTTCTATGACTCTTGCTTACAATATCTGGCATTACCCTGCTCACGCTCTGAAGAGGATCTACCGCAGGGAACTGCCCCTTGTTGGCCAGTTTCCTCGAAAGTACAACGTGCCCGTCCAGTATCGATCTTACGGCGTCTGCAATTGGTTCAGTCATGTCGTCGCCGTCTACCAGCACCGTATAAAATCCTGTTACCGATCCGGTCTCGGTGTTTCCCGCACGCTCAAGCAGCTTTGGAAGCATGGCGAAAACAGACGGAGTATAACCCTTTGTAGTAGGCGGTTCGCCTACGGTAAGTCCTATTTCGCGCTGAGCCATTGCAAACCTTGTTACCGAATCCATCATCAGAACCACATCCTTTCCCTGAGATCTGAAATACTCAGCTATAGTGGTGCCGATAAATGCCCCTTTCATTCTGATAAGCGCCGATTTATCGCTGGTAGCAACTATTACCACAGACATCTTCAGACCTTCCGGCCCCAGATCTGTTTCAATGAAGTCTCTTACTTCTCTTCCGCGCTCGCCTATAAGCGTAATTACGTTTACATCCGCATCGGTGTTCCTCGCTATCATTCCCATCGTTACGCTCTTACCCACACCGCTCCCGGCGAATATACCCAGTCTCTGACCCTTGCCTACGGTAAGCAGACCGTCAATCGACCTTACTCCGGTCTGAAGAGGTTTTAATATTCTCTGCCTTTCAAGAGGATTGGGAGGCTCGTTGTAAATCGGTAATACGGTGTCGCAGATTATCTCACCTTTGCCGTCTATCGGACGGCCCATACCGTCTAGCACCCGGCCTAAAAGCTCCGGCCCGACGCAAATCGAAAAGCTGCTTCCCGTAGCCAAAATCTCGCAAGACGGCGAAATATTGTGAACTTCGCCCAAAGCTATTGAAAGCACTTTGCCGTCCTTAAAACCAACTACTTCCGATTTACATACTTCGTTTCCGTGCATATCAATTACTACGCAAATCTCTCCAAGAGTCACGTTCGGGCCGACGGATACGATAACCAGTCCAATAACATCTGTTACTTTGCCGTTAACCCTTATAGGCTCAGACTTCGCAATTATACGCTCGTATTTTTCGATTATTGCTGTCGATACGTTCATTTGCCGTTCTGCGTTGTTAAAATGTTTTCCATCTGTTTGCGCATTTCGCTTAACTGAGATGTAATCCTAGCGTCAACTTTTCCTATTTCGGTCTCAACAAGACAGCCGCCGATCTCAATAGTATCGTCGGGTTCAAACTTTATCTTCGAAATATCAAGCTCCGATGCCAGTTCTTCGCCGTCAGATAAGATTTTTTCGTAATCTGTAGGATTGAGCCGCACATGTACGTTGTTTGTTCCCAGTACTCTTTTTAAGGAATCTTTTAGTACTTCGGGTATAACCGTTTCCCGCTGAATCTCTCTCTTTACTATTTTCTCCGAAAGATCGATTGCAAGAGTAATTACTATTTTCTCAAATGACGATTCATACTCGGTAAGCTTGGCATTTAATTCACTTAGCATTTGCTGAAAATATTCGCGCTGATTCACAAGTTTGTCGGAATATTCCTTCTCAAGTTTTTCAAACGCTTCCTTATGCCCGTCTGAGTATCCTTTCTCGTAATGCTGCTCCAGCTGGCTCTGAAAATAATCTTCTTTCTTCTCTTCTTCGTAGCTTATCCCCTCAAGCGAATTCTTCACGGTTACGTTCAGCTTGTTCTTCTTAACATTAAGTTTAATTATATCAGACATATACATCGTCTCCGCCGCCGCGAGTGCTCAACACTATCTCGCCCCGTTCTTCAAGTGATTTTACTATATCCACAATCTTAGCCTGCGCGCCTTCTACGTCTTTCAGTTTTACCATTCCCATATATTGAAGCTCTTCTTTTAGAAGATCGGCCGCGCGCTCCGACATATTTGCCAGGAATTTGTCTTTTAGCTTCTCGTCTACAACCTTCAGTGCCAGCGCAAGATCTTTTCTGTCTACTTCCCTCATTATCTTCTGTACGTCTCTGTCCGGTATGTTAATTATATCATCAAACAGGAACATTAAACGCTTTACTTCAGAAGCTACATCCGGGCTCTTCTCTTCAAGACCGGCCAGAATTTCCTTGCTCAATCCTACGTTTGTTCTGTTAAGAATTTCAGCCAGACTTTTGGTGCCTCCGATTTTGCTGAGCGACTGCCCCATATTTACTCCGGCCATCTCGTCAACAACTTTCTCTACGTGCTTTAATGTCTGAGGTGATATTTTCCCGAGTGTAGCTATTCTGAAAACTATCTCGGTTCTTAACGGATCCTGCATCTCCTTTAACGCCGCTGCAGTCTGTTCGGGATGAAGATGCGACAATATTAAAGCCACTGTCTGCGGGTGCTCTTTGCTTAGAAAGCTGATGAGCTGAGCCGAATCGGCCTTCTTTAATACGTCGAAGCCTCTTAAAGTTGTGAGGTTCTTTATCTTCTCCACCATCTCAACGGCTTTATTGAAGCCGAACGATTTCTCCAAAACAGCCTGCGCGTATTCCAAACCGCCTTCAAGTACATACTCTCTGGC
>JBJKTB010000194.1:0-2585 GCA_046703345.1 Ignavibacteriaceae bacterium | reverse complement strand
CAAACTATATGAATTATCTCCATGCTGAAATTAATTCGGACTTAGTATATTATTATAAAGGATTAATAGCGCTGCGCGAGAAATATCCCGCATTCAGAAGAGCAGCATATAAAGATGTAAAATTCTTCGACACAAAAGACAATCCCTTCGCACTCGCTTACAGCATCGATTATTCAAACGAAAAATTTGTTGTGCTCTTTAATGCCGACAGAGAAAATAACGAGGAATTCATTTTACCTGAAGGCGAATGGGAAGTTCTTGTAAATCCCGATAGTGCGGGCATTGAACCGCTCGGTGTTCTTTCCGGCAAGATTGAATTGAAGCCTTCTACGGGATTCGTTCTTCTGAAAAAATAATTTCAGTTAATGAAGTGTTTATTGTTACGCGGAAATCGGAAAGACATCCTGCAAAGGCTGCTTTAATTCGTCTGCAGTAATTTTTTATTTTTCAGCGAATGCCCTTGGGTCTTTGATATCGTTCTTCCTGTAGCTTCAACTGCGGATTTTATCTCCCGGTAGTGTGTTATCGGATCTTCACGCAGTCTTTCGGTGTGTGGATAGATGAGATAATTTTCTTTATAAACGGAAGGAGTGAAATTCGGCATGATGACGTTTGCGCCGGCATTCAATCCTTTCTTCCATCCCCCGTCGTCAATATTGGCAAGAGCGGTTGTAGCGGGAAGATGAACATCCTTTAAAACAATTCTCGCAACGGCCAAAGTTTTAAGCGCGTCATCAAAACCGCATCCTTTCATTTTTCCGTACGGAGTTCCCGGCGAAGGAATGAAAGGACTGAAAGATGCCATGTCGACTTCCAATTTTTTACAAATCAGTATGTCGTCAGCAATATCGTTAAATGTTTGACGGGGCAATCCAATTAAGTTGCCGCTGCCTGTCTGGTAACCGAGCGACTTCAGAAATTGAAGATGATTAATCCTTTCATCTAATTCCTGTCCCAAATGATAAATAGAGTAAAGCCGTTGGTTCGCGGTTTCGTGTTTAAGCAAATACCTGTCTGCTCCTGCCAGTCTCCATTTTTCATATTCTTCAAAATTTCTTTCACCGAGACTTAAAGTTATAGCGGCGCCTGTTTCCTTTTTTATAGAAGATATTATCTCTTCTATAAAACCGCATGCATAATGTGAGTCCTCGCCCGACTGCAGTACTACGGTTTGAATTCCGAGTTTATGAATATCTATCGCGCACTTTAAGATCTCATCCGCGCTCATTCTGTAGCGGGTAAGAGCGCGGTTGCTTTGCCGCAGCCCGCAGTATAAACACTCCTGCTCGCAGTAATTTGAAAATTCAATAATTCCTCTCAGATGGACTTCATTGCCGCAGTAAAGCCGGCTTACTTCTTCGGCTCTGCGGTAAATAAGTCCGGTACTGCATTCGTCTTCCGTTTGAAGAAGTGTAATAATATCTTCTTTGTTTAATTCTTCTTTATATAAGATTTCATCTATCTGCATATAAAAATTTTATTTCGCTGCCTGCGCAATTATTTTTACAAAAACGAGGACCGGAGAACGCGGCTTGGGAATCAATCTTTGTTTTATATTTACCTGCGGCTTCTCCGGTCTTCTTAAATTATCAGTTAAATGTTAACGTCTCTTTCAGCGTCATTCACTTTTTCAATCATCTTTTCCGCTTTTTTTCTTGCCGTGCCGTTTATCTTTTCTATTTCTTCTTTAAGAAATTTTTCGGCAATCTCTTTGGTTTGATCGGAAGCGAAGTCGTTAAGATATTCTCTGAAAGTAGACAGCGCGTTCGGGACACATATCTTACCTATATTTCCGGTCTTTGCCAGTTCCATAAAACGGTCGCCCGTGCGCTGAAGACGGTAGCACGCGGTGCAGAAGCTCGGCATGTATCCGAGGGAAGTACAGTCTCTTACAACTTCGTCGAGACTTCGGTGGTCGCCGAGCTGGAACTGTTCCAGTTCGTGCTCGTTCAGACTTTCCTGAGATTCTCTATAGCTTCCCGGCGCGGTACGGCTGCCCGCGCTAATTTGTGAGATGCCCACATTGAATAGTTCGCGCCTTAACTCCGGCCGTTCCCGGGTCGAAAGGATCATTCCTGTATAAGGAACCGCGAGACGTATTACCGCGACCAGTTTTTTAAATGAAAGATCGTCAACCGCGTAGGGAGGAGAGATTGTAGCCGGCGCATTTAATGCTGGCTCGAGCCTCGGTATGGATATGGTGTGTGGTCCTATTCCGTATTTTTGATCGAGATCGAAAGCATGACTTAGTAGAGCAAGCGTTTCGAATCTGTAATCTGTTAATCCGAAAAGCGCACCTATGCCTACATCGTCTATTCCTGCTTGAAGCGCCCTGTCCATCGCGAAAAGCCTCCAAGTATAATCTCTTTTGGGGCCTTCCGGGTGCATCTTCAAATAAGTTTCGAAATGATAAGTTTCCTGGAAACACTGGTATGTCCCGATACCGTAACTCTTCAGCCTTTTAAAATCCTCAAGCGTAAGAGGAGCAACGTTAACGTTTACTCTTCTAATTTTATTGCCGTTGTAATTTATGCTGTATATTCTCTCGATAGCCTCGCCGACAAATTCGACGGCGGCTTTTTTAG
>JBJKTB010000193.1:0-2651 GCA_046703345.1 Ignavibacteriaceae bacterium | reverse complement strand
ATTTTTTTCAAGCTTATAGTCTTTAAGTTCTTTGTCGACTCTTTCGGCCGTAAGCCTCAGAGCCATTTCTCTGAGCGCGTTAAGGTTTCCCTTGCGGAAAAAATTTTCTATTGCCTGTCGCGATTTTTCCGGAGCGTAAACCCGACCTTCGCGAAGCCGCTGCAGCAGGGCATCTATAGTAATATCTACAAGTTCTACTTCGTCGGCTCTGTCGAATATAGAATCTGGCACCGTCTCGCGAATCGCGGTTCCCGTTATCCGCTGAACGGTTTCGGCCCGGCTCTCCAGATGCTGAACATTTAGGGTGGTATAAACATCTATCCCGTTATTCAGCAGTTCTTCGACGTCCTGAAATCGTTTAACATGGCGGCTTCCGGGAATGTTTGTATGTGCAAGCTCATCAACCAACACAAGAGAAGGTTTTCTGGCGATGATGCCGTCGAGGTCCATTTCCTTGAAATAAGTTCCTCTGTAATTTATTTCTTTCAGACGGATTTGTTCGAGTCCCTCAGTAAGCGATTCCGTCTCCGCGCGTTTATGCGTTTCCACGATCCCGATAACTAAATCGGTTCCTTCTCTTTGAGCTTTCTGCGCTGCTTCCAGCATGGTAAAAGTTTTTCCCACACCGGCGCACATGCCGAAAAATATTTTTAACTTCCCCCCTTTTTCAACAGACTCTTCCTTCTTCAGTCTGTCAAGAAGTCTATCCGGATCGGGACGGTTTAATTCGCTTCCGTTCATATCATCTGCTCAATTCGTCTAGTTTAATATTAAGTTTAAGCACGTTAACAGTTATGTCTCCGAAGATTCCTAACTGCGGCCCGCGCGTTAATGAATCGATTACCGCATAAAGCCGGTGCGATGTGCGTTCATCGAAATTTCTATATTTAATAATTCTTCCCGCTTGAAGATAAGCAGATTCGTGCGATATATCGGGATCGACGCCGCTAGCCGACGAGAAGAGCATATCTTCAGGCACCGCCGCATTCGCAGCAAGATGATTTTCTTTTATGAATCTTTTTTTCCTAAAAATATATTCCTTGTAAAGGATGCCGCTTGTCTGGGAAAGGTTGCTTGCACCCGACGGATCGGGATCGTAATCTACGGAAGAAGGCCTAGGATGAAAGTAACCGGGACCCGTAAATTTTTGTCCGAGCAGAAATGAGCCGGCGGCCTTACCGTCTTTGTAATACAAACTGCCTTCCGCCTCACTCCTGAAAAATATCTGTCCCGCCGTGTATATAATCATTGGATAAACAAATCCGAGTAATAAGGTAAACAGAACAAAAAATTTAACGGAGTTCTTGATAGAAATTAACAAGCGCATGATTTAAAACCTATATTAATTTTAGTGCGACGATAAGCATATCAATAAGTTTAATACCGATAAAAGGAAGCAGAAGCCCGCCGAATCCGTAGAGGAAAATATTTCGCTTCAAAATTTTCGCAGCGCCTTCCGGCCGGTACTTAATTCCGCGGAGAGCCAGCGGTATAAGGGATATTATTATTAGCGCGTTAAAAATTACCGCGCTTAGTATTGCGCTCTGCGGCGTTGCAAGGTGCATGATATTAAGTACCGAGAGCGGGCCGTTAAATCCGTTAGTTGAGAAGAGTGAAACGGCAAGCGCGGGAATGATAGCGAAATACTTTGAAACGTCGTTTGCTATACTGAATGTAGTTAACGCACCGCGCGTCATCAGAAGCTGTTTGCCTATCTCTACAACCTCGATAAGTTTTGTGGGATTGCTGTCGAGGTCAATCATATTGCCGGCTTCTCTGGCTGCCTGAGTTCCGCTGTTCATGGCTATGCCCACGTCGGCCTGAGCGAGCGCGGGCGCGTCGTTAGTGCCGTCGCCTATCATGCCAACCATTTTTCCCTGCGTCTGTTCGTCTCTAATTCTTTTAAGCTTGTCCTCCGGTTTCGCTTCGGCGATAAAGTCATCAACGCCGGCTTCGGCCGCAATAGCAGTGGCGGTAAGCTTATTGTCTCCCGTAATCATCACGGTTCGGATTCCCATCTTCCTGAGCTGGGCGAATCTTTCGTTACTGCCTCCTTTAACTACGTCTTTAAGCTGTATAACGCCCAGTATCTTTTTATTCTCAACCACTATGAGAGGCGTGCCGCCCTCAAGTGAGATATCAACGCCTACCATCCGGCTGAACAAAAAATCGCTCTGAGAGTCGGCGTTAATGCCTGTTCCTTCGGATATATATTTTTTAATGGCTTCCAGTGAACCCTTTCTGATTATCTTCGCGGGGGAAGCACCGGAAGTGGGGATATCGACGCCGCTCATCTGCGTATGCGCGCTGAAAGGGACGAAATGAGCGCTGAGCTCATGAATATTTCTCCCCCTGATTCCGAATCTTTCTTTTGCTAATATTACGATAGATCTTCCTTCGGGAGTTTCGTCGGCAAGCGAGGCAAGCTGCGCGGCTTCTGCGAAATATTTTTCGCTTACTCCCGGTACGGGAATAAACTCGGTCGCCATTCTGTTGCCGAGAGTAATTGTGCCTGTCTTATCGAGCAGAAGAACGTCGATATCGCCGGCGGCCTCAACCGCTCTTCCGCTCATCGCTATTACGTTATGCTGAAGAAGCCTGTCCATCCCGCTGATGCCTATCGCGCTTAAAAGTCCGCCGATTGTAGTAGG
>JBJKTB010000192.1:0-8715 GCA_046703345.1 Ignavibacteriaceae bacterium | reverse complement strand
GTCGATTCCCGGATTGTATGCGCTTTCGGAATAGTAGGAATTAATTAAAAGATCTTTATTAAAAGATTCGTTAGTGGAGTAATAGGACACCGAGCTCTTTAGCACTGTATTCCGGGATAATTCTGTGGTGTATCTTAAGCCGGCCAGACCGGTTTTGTAGTTGTAGTTTTCTTCGCCGGAATATTCCAGGGATATCTGGCGTATGTCTAAAAATGAAAGCTGAAAGTTTCCGTTCCAGGTGGAGGGAATCATATCAAATTTATTGTTCGCGTAAAGAAGAAATAACTGAAGACTCGAACCTTCGGACGCCTTGTAATCACCGAGAAATTGAATATCGGTAAATGACGGAAAATACTGCCCCTTCATCTGAAGCGTACGGGCGAATGAAGCCGGATATGCGTAGCGCGCTCCGGCGGTCCAGTTTAACCTTCCCGTTTTATCCGTTAATGTTACGCCGGCGTTAAAAAGGTCGGCGTTTATTTCTCCGTGCAGTCTGTCGGCGAATTTATCTTTATAATCAATATCAAGCACCGAAGCGGTCTTATCGTCGTAATTAACCGGGAACGCCCCGTTGAAAAATTTAATGCCGCTTACCATGTGCTCGTTGATCAGCGTCATGTTCTCTTCAATACCCCGGTTGATGAGCAACGGACGGTATATCATATAGCCGTTAAGGTATATCAGATTCACGACGAAGTTGCCGCCGCGAACATTGTAAGCGCTTGTCAGCTCGTCGTTTGAGGTTACACCCGGCAGTATTTTTACGCTTCTTACAACATCCGAAAAAAGAGTCGGCATAACGTCAAGATCTTTTTCCTTGATTACCTGCCGGTTGGGTGATAGTGAGATTCTTTCGCCGCTCACATCCACCTCGCCTGTAAGTATGGCTCTGGGCTTCAGCAGCACATCTTTTAAATAAATTGGCTTTTCCGTAGTAACGTTTACTTCCTTAACAGCGGCTGCGTAGCCGATATAACTGTAAGTAACTCTGTAGATTCCCGAAGGCAGTCTTAACGTATATGCGCCGGTACTGTCGGTAGATGTGCCGTATGAGTTAATGCCGGTGGTTATGTTTACATTTTTAAGAGGATTGCCCGTCTCCGCGTCGAATACTCGCCCTTTTATTGTTCCTGATTGCGCGTATGTCGAGGTATAACTTAAAATGCATATTGCAATAGATACCGCCAGCTTCATTTTGCCCCTCATGATAATTAATAAATGATTTAACGCAGTATCATTCGCTGATATAAACCTCCTGCTGGTTAATGCGGTTACCCCTTAGAAATTTTTTAACTGTAAGCAAAAATAACACTAATTCCTCTTACTAGTATGGTAATTCCGTGTACACTATGATGAATAAGATATTGTGAAGGAAGGAATTAGTGGTATGCTCTCTTATAAATTAAATAAGCCCCCTAACATCGGATCTGAATAATTATAAGAAGCCAGCAAAATGTATGCCCGTGTTAAAGCAATTCATAATGCTCAAATGCGTTGCTGATACTCATGCGTCATTCCGTACTCCGCTTTTCCGGAATTCCAATTTGCCCTTGTATTATGCCTTCCCGCGTAATCCCGGTTATTGTCGTGTAATTATAAATGTAGCTAAGATCACCTGATCAGATTAACCTTCTTACTCTATCTTTTATATCATGGTATTTAATTTTTAAATTAGATACATTATATCGTCATCAACGGGATCAGCTCAAATTCAACTGAAAAATATTAATTATAATTCGCTGTCATGAATGCTTGGCATTCATTTCTGCTTTGATTAATTCATCAATAGGAATTATTAATAGCGTGAGCTTTGCTGCATTATTTGTATGAAATTATTTTTAAGTGACGGAAGGTTAACATGAAACAGAATGCAAGAACATTAGACGCCTACATCGCTGAGCTTAAAGAAGGAAAACATAAGTTCGAAAATGTTTTCGAATCGCTCGCCGGAATGCTTTTCAACGACTCGGGATCTATTAAACCTATAATCGTGAACGGCAAGAATACATATGACTTTATGCAGTTCCGCACGGGTAAGAAACATATTATAGGCCTGTTCGAAGTCATAAACAAGTTCGTCGCGTTTATTAAAGACGCGGCCGAGAACGGCGAAAGTAAAGAAATGGCTTTCGTGCTTGTCGGCGAGCCGGGCAACGGTAAGACCTTTTTCGTCGATTACCTTTCTTCGATGTACAGAAAATTTATATCGGTTCCGGAAAATAATAAGTTCACTTTCAGATTTAAACTTCCGCCGGAACTTGATGGCTACGGCAATATTAGATTAATTGAGTCGCAGACTTATGAGGATCCGGTGATTCTGATGATGAACCTGATGGACGCCGAACAGGATAACAAGGAGCTGCTTTCGTCTTTCGGATTCTCGGAATCGCAGGTTGACGACTTCTACCGTAACTACCGCCCGCTCGGTGCCGATACCGAATTCATACTTAACGATATTAAAACTTTCTACGACGGCGATCTGGAAAAAGTTAAAGAGGCTATTGATGTTGTTCCCGTCCCTATAAGCGAAACTCTGGGAACTATCACTGGCAAATACCCGGCGAAAGACAAACTGACTAGCAGCGGCGTCGACCTCGTCGGCGAGGAAAGCATTCAGCGCCTCCTCCATATTACTAATACAAATAATCCCTACCGCTTCGACCTTAGACGCGGCGCACTAGCGCGCGTTGGCGGCGGCGGCATTCACTTTGCCGACGAAATATTTAAGAATAAAACCGACCTGCTGAAAATTTATCTCGGCGTCGTTCAGAACCGCGTTATTGAAATTGACGCGTTTAAATGGCCTATCGATACTTTCATCATCGCTACTAGCAATAATGCCGATGTGCAGAACTTCCGCGCCAACGACGAGGAGAAACCTATTCTCGATAGATGCAAATTCTGCTACGTCGCCCATAATACAAACTACAAACTCCAGGAAGAGCTTACTCACTACGCTCTCGGCGAAGGCGATAAAACTACCTTTATGGGAGATAAGCTGCATATCGACCCTAACCTTACTTATACTCTGTCGGTCTTCGTGGCGCTAAGCCGCCTCCCTCGCTCCGACGATAAGCTTACTCCCGTTGAAATGATGAAGCTGGCCGCCGGCGAAGTGGCCGGAGAAAAAAGCGTTAAAACTCTTGCCGAAATCGTCGATCAGCTCGAACACGAATCGGATACTACGAAACGCTTCGGACAAAAAGGGCTTGGACAGAGAGACCTCGCCAGAATGCTTAATACACAGCGCAGCTATTCGGAAACTAACGAAGGCAGATGCATGTTCACTCTGAACGTATTTAAAGCAGCCGAAGAGGTTATCCTCGATTATATCCAGGACAATACCGAGCGCGCGAAATACTTCGAGGATCTCGGCATCGCCAAGGATCTTTATAGAAAAAGAATTCGTACCGAAATGTTCAACGCTTTTATGGATGAGCCTGCCGCCATTAAAAAAGATGTTATGATGTACGTTAATATGATAGTTGGCATGGGTCGCTCCGATATCGGCCCCGATAAAATCATTACTTACCGCGATCCCCAGACTAATAAGATGCAGCCGATTAAAATTGACGAGCGCTTCGTTGACGCCGTCGAGAACGAACTCGAGATGAAAACCCATGAACAGAAGGAATCGTTCAGAGCTCAGATAAGAAAGATTTATGCCCAGCGCCTGCAGACCGATAAGAACTACGATTTTATGGATAATGTGGACCTTGTTAAAGCTGTTACTGATACAAGACTTAATTCCGATATAGCTTCTGCCGGTGGCCTTGTTGGCGCCTTAGCCAACCGTACAAACGAGGACAACGAGAAATTATATAACCGGATCGTGTCAACTATGAAAAATAAACTTAACTACTGCACTACTTGCGCCCAGAAAACTATTGAGTTCTTCTGCACTCAGGATCATCAGACTTAAACCGGCCGCCTATATGAAAGAGAAAAAAGTAAATATGGTTAATGAAAAAACTCCTGACCGGAAACGCGAAAAAATGATTGAGCGGGAATCGGCCCTAAAACATTTTGAGGTCCCGGATTCCCCATTCTGCTGCGGCCCGGAAAAAGGATTCCTGAACTTTTATGATCACAGGGATTTGGGCAGCATGCTTAACTTTAACGTGGAAAGCAATACGCTGACTAGGTTCTTTACTCTCGATAAATTGCTCGAGAGAGATAAACTCAGGGAAAAGGACGGCTTTCCCAGAAAGATCAGACTCGGCCGGCTCATTAAACCCTCGAAAGACGGAAAGAATAAAACGATTATAATTCCTTCCGCCAGCGAGGAGAAATTCTTTCACTGGAACGGTGAGCCTAAAGGAGGCGAAGGCCCCGCTACGGGCGGTAGCGGCGATGAGCAGGAAGGCGATATCATCGGCGAGG
Source organism: Ignavibacteriaceae bacterium (assembly GCA_046703345.1). Classification (GTDB taxonomy): domain Bacteria; phylum Bacteroidota; class Ignavibacteria; order Ignavibacteriales; family Ignavibacteriaceae; genus FEN-1297. The sequence goes on along the minus strand of JBJKTB010000192.1, from coordinate 4,332 downwards.
AGTCCCTTAGACAGGAAGAGGGCGAGGGCCAGGGCGCGGGTCAGGGAAAAGGCGGCGAGCACGGCGAAGGCACCGAAGCTTACGAAATAGGACGTATTCTTACCGAGCAGTTCGAGCTTCCCAATATTAAAGACAAAGGCAAAAGAACTTCCTTAACTAAATTTACTTACGAGCTTAGCGATAAGCTGCGCGGAAACGGCCAGATACTGGATAAGAAATCTACTCTTAAACAAGTGGTTAAAACCAATCTTGCGCTCGGCAATATTACTAAAGAAAAACCTGCCGACACTACTAAGATGATTATCTCGCCGGACGATAGAATCTATCACGTGCTTTCTAAGGAACGCGACTTTGAATCTCAAGCCATTGTGTTCTTCCTGCGCGACTATTCGGGCTCTACGCAGGGCAAACCTACTGAAGTGGTTGTTACCCAGCACATCTACATTAACAGCTGGCTAGTCTACCAGTACAAGCGCCAGGTCGAAAGCCGCTTTATTGTGCACGATACCGATGCGATTGAAGTCCCCGACTTCTACACTTATTTCAACAAATCAGTTGCCGGCGGTACCGAAATAGCTTCGGCTTATAAACTTGTTAACAGGATAGTTGAAGAGGAACATCTCGTCCGCGATTATAATATTTATGTCTTCCACGGAACCGACGGCGACGACTGGGAAGACGAGGAATCGGAGGCTGTGCTGGAACTTGAGAAAATACTTAAGTACGCCAGCCGGTTCGGCATTACAGTCGCCAGAAATAAATATACTTCCCGCACCGATACGGTCGTTGAAAATTATATAAAAGAGTCGAAACTGCTTGAAAAATATCCCGATGTGCTTCATATCGACTCGTTCAGCGCTGAGGAAGCTACCGAAGAAAGAATTGTACAGGGTATTAAACTATTAATAAGCTGACGAATCGAATTTAATTGAGAGCTGCCCCGGCTGTCAAAAATTATATTTTGACCCCTGCCGGCTCAGCTTTTAGTAAACGTTGAGAGTGATATGGAACTAATTGATCAGCATACTAAAAAAATAATGGAGGGCTGTAAGGAACGCGCGGCCGACGCCGGACTCAGGTTCGATAATGCTACACTCGAATATATGGTTACCAATACCGATCTTCTCGAACTCTCTCCTAAAAATATGATCCCTACTCTTTACGATCACTGGCTCCAGGATATTGATATCCTGCGGGGTAAGGGCGAATACGAATATTACCCGAACAATCCTTACGAAACAGTTATTAATACTAGGCCGGCTATCTCCTTCTATAATAACGAAAATCCCGACTGGATGAACGTGATGATCTTCTACCACGTTATCGCGCATATCGATTTCTTCCAGAATAACAGATTCTTTGAGCGTACATGGGATTACGACTTTAAGGAAAAAGCTCTTACAGAAAAAAGAATTAACTCCAAGCTGCGCTCCCAGAAGGGCCGCGCCGTCGATTATGTTATCGAATTCGGACGCGGCATTGATAACCTTGTTGGCTACTTCGACACCCTTAAGGAAAAAGAAGATACCGAACTCTTTAAGCTGCCTGAACAGATTGACTTTTATTTCAATAAGTTCATCTGGAGCCTCACCGGCACCGAGATGCAGTCTTACCTTAACGAAATTGAACGGTATAATAAAATTCCGGACGACGGCGGTAATTCCCGTGAGGAAAATTTCGTCCGCGAGATTATAAATAAAAATCCTGAGTTCGAAGAAGCTTTTAAAAAATTTAAAAAGAGCCGGGAGAAAAAAAACCGCTACGACCTTCTGCAGTTCATTACTGAGGAAAGCCCCTTCATCAACAAAGAGGAAAATCTTTGGATGAAAACTGTACTCGGTATAATTAGGGATACCGCGCTTTACTTTTCACCCCAGATCAGAACCAAAATTATGAACGAGGGATGGGCTAGCTACTGGCACGAAAAACTTTTTCTTCAGGACGAAAGGATCCGCGGCCACGAGGTTGCCTTCGCTAAAATTAACGCAAGGGTAACTTCGCTGTCTAAAGTAGGGCTCAATCCCTACGCCATCGGCTGGCGGCTGTTTATGCATATTGAAGAGATGGCCGACAAAGGAAGATATTCTTACGACTTTATGAAGCTCAACGGAATCGACCAGAGAAAAGAGTTTGACTCGCGGAGCGGCGCCGGAAGAAATTTTATTTTTCACGTCCGCGAGAATTTCAGCGATCTAACTTTCCTGAGCAATTTCATCGATCAGGCGTTCGTCGACCGCTACAAGCTTATGGTTATAGGCCAAAGAATAAATGCCTCCGGAAATCGTAAAGAGTATTATGTCAAAAGCAGAAAGATGAAGGACTATAAGAACATGATTCTCGACAGCCTTTATCATCCGCCTTATATAGAATTCTCTAAAAATGATGACGGCTCTCTGTATCTCAAACACCGCTTCGAGGGCAAAGAATTATTCCGTGAATATATTGCCAATACCATGATAGGAATCGAATATCTCTGGGGAAATCACGTGAGGCTTGAAACTATGGAGCTCGACTGGGATAAAATGAACAGTTAAACAAGCGACGCAAATACCGACGACGTTTCACAGCCGGAACTGCTTTTTAGAAAAGTACTGTACTCCGTAAAAGATAAACAAGTGAATAAAGAGGTTCTTTAAATTGAAATTAAACTTATGACGCCGAAAGCAAATAAATCTCAGGAAATTATTTCTCTGCTCGACAGAAAGCTCAAGAAGCATGAGAAGGGATCGATTATATCTTTCGGGGACTTCCTTAATAAGGCTCACGAAAATCCCCTTCATATCTTCAGGAACGTGTTTCAGATGTTCAGCGATATGCTTTATTACTATTTGGATGTTGAAGACGAGTACAAAGACGACCCTGAAAACATTAGCTATAAAACGATTGAGTGTAAAAGATTGTTCGTTGAGAACAGCGATACTCCTTTCTTTGCCGACCTGCCCCTCGCCAACCGGCTTATGCGCTTCGCCGATTCCTTTAAAGAGGGCGCCCAGCAGAATAAAATTTACGTGTTCGTCGGCCCCCCGGGTAGCGGCAAAAGCACTTTCCTTAACAACCTGCGCCAGAAATTCGAGGAGTATACCCATATTCAGGAAGGCGTGTATTACGAAGTACTCTGGCGGCTGGACAACGTGAAGCTAGGCAACAACCTTTCGCCTGTAGTGATGGAAGCGCTCGATGAGTTCTATAAACACCAGGGAGATATTCCCTGGGCTAAAACCATGCACTCCGATTATCTTGAAGTGCCCTGCCCTAGTCACGATCATCCTATACTCATTATCCCCAAAGAATACAGGGCCGAAATTATAAATAAACTCGTTAAAGAAGATCAGCGCCAGAAGATTTTTAATAAAAAAGAATATGAATGGGTCTTTAACCGTAACGCATGCACAATCTGTACTTCGCTTTATGAAACTCTTATTAATAGGCTCCAGTCTCCTGCCGACGTGTTCGACATGCTATACGCCAAGCGCTACTATTTCAACAGACGGCTCGGCTACGGCATAAGCGTATTTAATACCGCCGACCACGAGCCCGAAAAGATCGTCTTTGTAAACGATGAGCTGCAGCGGCAGCTCAGCCTTCGCTTTAGGGACAGCAATCTGATTCAGTATGTCTTCTCCCGCTACGCCAGAACCAACAACGGCGTGTTCGCTATTATGGACGTTAAAGGCTACAACGAGAAACGCTTCCTTAACCTTCACGGCATCATCAGCGAAGGCATCCATAAAATTGAGGACATTGAGGAAAACGTTAACTCTCTTTTTATAGCCGTCATGAATCCCGAAGATAAACAGAAAATCGCTCCTCTCGAATCCTTCAAAGACCGTATTATTGAGATTAACGTGAACTATATCCTGAATTATTCCGAAGAAGTAAAAATTTACTGCCATTTCTTCGGCAAACAGATAAATAATTATTTCCTGCCCGGCGTGCTCGAGAATTTCGCGAAGATAATTATCAGCTCCAGACTTAATATAGATTCTCCCGCCGTAAAAGAATGGATACAGAATCCGCGGCAGTACGCCAAGTACTGCGATGAGAACCTCCTGCTTCTTAAACTGAGCATCTACTCTAATAAAATACCCGACTGGCTGACAGACGATGACAGGAAGATGTTCGACAAGTCTGTCAGAAGAACAATTATTAGGGAATCCGACCGCGAAGGCAAAACTGGTTTTTCCGGGCGCGAATCAATTTATATTTTCGATGAGTTCTATAACTCGCTTCATAAAAAATCCAACGGCGGCGCCCAGTCCGGATTAATGATCACTATGGAGGATATAAGATCGTTCTTCAAGAAACACGAACACTATACCGAACGTATACCTA
>JBJKTB010000191.1:0-3680 GCA_046703345.1 Ignavibacteriaceae bacterium | reverse complement strand
AATAAAGATTTTAATCCGTTCCGGATCGAAGTGAGAATATAGAATAAATTATTAAGTTAGATGAGCTCCGTTTCAAAGATAGAAAATTATTAATAATTCGCAAAATATTTCCGTCGGGTCTGCGTTCTTATATCGATATATTTGCTAAAAGTTTAAATAAATAGTAAAATGAATTCAAAATTAAATATTCTTGGAGCCTATAATGGAAGCAGTAACGGGGATATCGCTCGTCATAATAGCCGCAATAATCCTTTTCTTAATTCTTTTTGTTTACTTCATACCGATCGGACTGTTTGTTTCTGCCTACTTTTCCGGAGTCAGGCTGAAAATTTTTAAAGACCTTGTAGGCATGAGACTAAGAAAAGTGCCGCCGGTTATAATAGTGAGAAGTATGATTACCGCGACTAAAGCAGGCATAAAGGTAGAGCAGGGAAAACTTGAGGCGCACTTTCTTGCAGGGGGGAATGTAATAAAAGTAATTCAAGCGCTCGTATCGGCAGATAAGGCAAACCTCGGCTTAACTTTTGAGCGCGCCGCCGCAATTGATCTTGCCGGACGCGACGTACTTGAAGCAGTGAAGATGTCTGTGCTTCCAAAAGTAATTGAAACGCCGCTCGTTGCAGCGATGGCTAAAGACGGAATTCAGCTTAAAGCGATAGCGAGAATAACAGTTAGAGCTAATATCGAAAGACTCGTCGGCGGCGCCGGCGAAGCGACTATTCTTGCCAGAGTTGGAGAAGGCATTGTCTCCACAATCGGTTCAAGCGACAGCCATAAGCACGTACTTGAAAACCCTGACAGAATTTCCAAGAGCGTGCTCGCTAAGGGATTAGACTCGGGTACGGCTTTCGAAATTTTATCAATTGATATCGCAGACGTTGATGTCGGCACCAACATAGGCGCTAAGCTTCAAGCCGATCAGGCCGAAGCCGACCTGAAGATTGCACGCGCGAAGGCAGAGGAAAGAAGAGCGGCAGCGGTCGCATTGGAGCAGGAAATGATAGCCGAAGTTTCACGACAGAGAGCTAAGGTTGTGGAAGCCGAAGCGGAGATTCCCAAAGCGATGGCAGAGGCGTTTAGGAGCGGGAATCTGGGCGTGATGGATTATTATAATTTGAAAAACGTTCAGGCGGACACACAGATGAGAGAATCCATAGCAAAACCGGAACAGACTAAGGATAAGGGAACAAGTGGACAGTAATTTTATCACGATATTATTTTTCCTTTTTATTGCGTATATAGTTCTAAGCTCCCTGCTGAAAAAAAGGCCTGAGGAAGGAAACCGAAACGGACGTAGCGGCAGACCTTCAGCCGGCGATGAAGACTATAGCGCTTCCGATTATATTGAAAATGCTTCGGATAATGATCAAATACAGAAAGAAATTGCGGCTCTCTTCAAAAACCGTATCAACCCCGATAATACGTCGGCCAGCCCGTTTGATACTGATGAAGCAGGAACTGTGTCAGTTAAAGAGGAAGTAAGCGGCGGACAGAAAGTTTACATGTATTATGATAAATCGGAAGCCAGCGGTTCTCCGGCAGCGAATAATTTGAATGACAAAATTGCGGCTGAGGCGAAGGAATTTGAAAACGTTCTGCTTGCAATAACAAAGAAAGAGAATAAATATCTTACCGATTTAAGGATGCGGATAAAAAACACAAAGAATTTAAAAGACTATATTGTGATATCCGAAATTATAGGAAAGCCCAAGGCACTGCGCAGATGATTCAGAAGAAATATACTCTTAAGCGATTTAAGGAAACACCGGGTCTCATTAAGCCTGTAGTTGATGAGACCCGTTTTACAATTAATTATCAGAACCAGCTTAATCCGGCTCAGTTCGAGGCTGCTTCGGCGCTTGACGGAGCCTACCTTATAATTGCCGGAGCCGGGACCGGTAAAACACGCACTCTCGTTTATCGCGTAGCAAGATTAGTTGAGCTTGGCTACGATCCGAAATCGGTTCTTCTTCTCACGTTTACCCGCAAAGCCGCTAATGAGATGATGAACCGCGCCTCAATCCTTCTGGATAACCGGTGCTCCAAAGTAAACGGCGGAACTTTTCACTCATTCGCCAACGCCAATCTTAGAAAGTACGCAAAAGCCGCCGGGCTCGATCCGTCCTTCACTATACTCGACCAGGGAGACAGCGAGGACGTGATAAATCTAATCCGGTCGCAGGCAGGCTTTATCTCAAAAGAAAAAAGATTCCCGAATAAACAGACGCTCGCAAAGGTCTTCAGCCTAAGCGTAAATACGGAAAGACAGGTCGTCGAAATAATTGAGCAGGACTATCCGCACTTTGCAGACAACCTTGACAAAATTCTTGATATCCAAAAAATCTATACAAACTACAAGCAGAAAAACAATCTTCTGGATTATGACGACCTTCTCGTCTATCTGAAAAAATTCCTTGAGGATTTCGGACCCGGAGCAAAAAATCTGCTCTCTTCAATTAAGTTCGTAATGGTTGATGAGTATCAGGACACCAATAAGCTGCAGGCGGATATAGTAAGAGGACTGACGCGGCTGAATAACAACATCATGGTAGTGGGCGACGATTCGCAGTCGATTTACTCTTTCCGCGGTGCAAACTTTAAAAACATTATGGAGTTTCCCAAGCTGTTTAAGGACGTAAAGATTATTAAGCTCGAAGAAAACTACAGAAGCGTTCAGCCGATACTAAGTTTTACAAACCACATCATCGACGGAGCGATTGAAAAATATCCGAAGAATCTGTACACGCATAAGTCGGGAGGCGAGCTTCCTGTAATAATCGCGGCTACAACGGAAAATCTGCAGTCTAAATTTATTGTTGAGAAAATTCTTGATCTCCGAGAAGAAGGCGTGCCGCTGAACGACATCGCCGTGTTGTTCCGTTCTTCATTTTTTTCTTTCGATCTTGAGATCGAACTGAACAAAGCCAATATACCTTTCCAAAAATTCGGCGGGATGAAGTTCATTGAGACGGCTCATATTAAAGACATACTCGCCTTTCTAAGAATTGCCGCCAATCCCAAAGACGTAGTAAGCTGGTACAGAGTTCTGCTGCTTCACCAGGGCGTGGGTCCGAAGACCGCTCAAAAAATTCTGGATGAGCTTGCAACTGCAAGACTCACTATCAAAGCAAATCCTGATACGATCACTTCGTTTAAATACAACGACAAGATAGCCGGACTGTTCCAGATACTTTATAAGCTGCATACGGATAAATCTCTTCCCTCAGAAAAGGCTCAGCTTGTTGTTGATTATTACTATCCTCTCTTCAAAGAAAAGTACGACGATTACAATAAACGCAACAAGGATATCGAAATATTCCAGAATATTACTGAAAATTATAAATCGTTAGACAGCCTGCTTGCCGATATGGCGATTGAGCCGGTTATAGACAGCGTGATAGAAATAGGCGCGGAGGATAAAGAAGACGAGTTCGTTACGCTGTCGACCATTCATTCGGCAAAAGGACTCGAGTGGCATTCTGTGTTTATAATTCACGCTGTGGAGGGTTTTTTCCCGTCAAGCAGATCGGCCGACAAACTTGAATCGCTTGAGGAAGAAAGACGCTTAATGTACGTTGCATCCACGCGTGCCAAGCAAAATCTTTTTATCACCTATCCGATGAATATGTTCGACCGCGAAGCCGGAATGACGCTATCCAAACCGTCAAGATTTATTTCTG
>JBJKTB010000190.1:0-4255 GCA_046703345.1 Ignavibacteriaceae bacterium | reverse complement strand
ATTAGGTACTCTGCTGACAAGAAGAGTTATCTTTCATACTACAATGTACAGCCAGGCAGTAGATCAAAACTCGCCTATTTTTAAGCATATAATGCACGGACTGGGTCATTTTATTCAGCAGTCTGTCGGAGGCGCAGGTGCTGGAATTACGATGCGGGCAAAAGCATTAATAGGACAGAATCTTGTCAGCCAGGCTTTTGTACAAGGTATAGCTGATGATTTTTTTGTCGGTGCTGTTATAACAATATTTATATTGATTCCATTAATCTTTCTCCGCTACCATAAGAAAAAAACAGGAGAAAAAGTTCAAGTGATGGAATAATTAATTCTTATTTACTGGAAATATGAAATCCGGAATAAGAGATATGAAGGTGAATAAAAAGACTGTAGAGTTAGTCGGCGAAACCGTAAATTTGAGAACACTAATAGCTCTAGAGTTGTTAAACAAAGCAGGTATACAGCTAAGATTATCAGCAAAGAAAAGAGTTAAGCACCAGCCTTTCTTTACGATGGAGATGCTGGAACGCATTAGATGGCGATAGTTACGGATGAACAATATTCAAAAAATAATATTAATTATTTGATCTAAAGAACTATAAGAAAATAATGACACGAATATTTATTACAGGATCGGCGGACGGACCGGAGCAGCTTTCGGCAAAACTGCTGGCGGAAAAAGGACATCAAGTTTACTGCATGCACATAGTTTAGAACCCTGCTGTGCCGAGGTGTAATGTAACTTGTCATTATTAAAAATCATTATTCGGGGGAGAAGATGAATAAAGAAAGAACCCGTGTCTGCCCGGTAGAACTGGCAGATTCGCTCGACAGCAGATTAAGAAGGCTTATACAGAATCCTTATAAGATTCTCGAGCCTTTCGTAAGCGAAGGAATGAAAGTGCTTGATGCGGGATGCGGCCCGGGATATTTCTCGATTGAGGCGGCCCGACTGGCAGGCAGTACAGGTAAAGTAATCGCGGCAGATCTTCAGGAAGGCATGCTGGAAAAACTGCGGGCCAAAATCAAAGGCACCGGACTCGAATCAAGAATTACAATTGTTAAATGCGACAAGAACAAGATCAACGTTACGGAGAAGGTTGATTTTATACTGACATTCTACGTGGTTCATGAAGTGCCGGACAAAATTTCTTTCTTCAAACAGCTGTACGATGTATTAAGTGATGAAGGCAAATATTTACTGGTGGAGCCGAAGCTATTTCATGTTTCGAAGAAGGATTTCGAATTGACCTTAAAGACCGCCCGGGAAAACGGATTCGAGCCGCATGAAGGTCCTAAGCTGCTTGCCAGCTGGTCGGCGGTGCTTAAGAAGAAAAAATAAATAGTGTTTATGTACGGCGCTGTTTTAAATTTCCTTTGTGCTGGCATTCTTTACTATGTCCTTTACCTCCGTCTGCACAGTTGATTAAAGACGGCCTTCAATATTTAAAAAGAAACTGGGAAAAGGCTGCAGAAATCTGATATTAAGCAAAGCATGCAATTCCGTGAGCATGTAATTTAATACAGCAAGAATTAACATTTTAAACAGAAGGATTTACTCATGAAAATAGTGGTGACGGGTTCGTTAGGACATATTAGCAGACCGCTGACTCAGGATCTGGTTAGTAAAGGTCATTCGGTAACGGTCATCAGCCATTCTCCCGATAGAAAAAAAGAAATTGAGAAGATGGGAGCCGCAGCCGCAATAGGCGGAGTTGAGGACGCCGGGTTCCTTGCGTCGGCTTTTAAAGACGCCGATTCGGCGTACTGCATGCTTCCGCCGGGACATTTTTTCGATAAAGAATTCGACTTGACGGCATTTGTTTCCCAAATCGCGAATAACTACGCCGATGCCGTACGGCGGAACAATATCAGGCGGGTTGTATTTCTCAGCAGCATAGGCGCGCACACCGATAAAGGCAACGGTATTCTGGCAATATACTATCTCGTAGAGAAAATTCTTAACGGGCTGCCGGCGGAGGTAGCAATAACGTTTCTGCGTCCGGTCGGCTTCTACTACAATTTATACGGATTCATGGATTCGATAAGAGCGCAGCGTGTTATAGCGACGAACTACGGCGGTGACGGCAAAAAGCCCTGGGTAGCTCCTGCGGATATTGCAGTTGCCGCAGCGGAAGAAATCCTGTCGCAGTCTGAAGGCAGAAAAGTCAGGTACGTAGCGAGCGACGAACTCAGCTGTAACGAACTCGCGTCGGTCTTAGGCGCCGCCGTCGGCAAGCCGGATTTGAAGTGGAAAATTATTCCCGGCGAAAAGGTGCTTGCCGGTATGATAGGCGCGGGCATGAATCCGCAGATTGCGGCCGGACTTGTAGAGATGAACGAAAGTACTGGCGGCGACGCGCTGTACGAGGATTATTACAAGAACAGACCGGCGCTAGGCAAAGTTAAGATAACTAACTTCGCGAAGGAGTTCGCCGCGGTTTATAATAAAAAATAGAATATTAAACCATGGCGGACACAAAACCTTATAGAGTAAAAACCATAAGCGAATTCCGCAGGCTCAGTGGCCTGCCCAGACCGGAGCTTCCGTTGATCAGCGTGATAAATCTTGAAACCGTTGAAGAAAGCGGCGATGATGAACCTGAAAGTATGGTGCTGGATTTTTACTCTGGATCGATTAAAAATACTTGAGGGCCAAATTCAGTTTCTGTCAGCATGAATACGAATTTGACGAAGGCGTGATGTTCATTATGGCGTCGAACCTTGTATTCGGAGTTGAATGAGAAAGCCAAAACATAAGAAATTTATGCACGCTTATAATTAAGCAGCTTCTTCAGCTTATACCGGGCAAAACCAGTATGATTTGCGGTTATTTCCGCGTGGTAAACTTAATGCGAAAGAATGCAATGGAAAAAGACAAAATGATGAACGAGCCGGATAATACAGCGGTAAGAACCGCTTTATGGAGAGCGCTGCACATTCAGGCCGATGCGGAGCCGCATCTTATCGAAGATGAGATCGGACTTAAACTGATAGCTCCGCCGCAAGGCTGGCAAGAACGTTCTGATATGAAATATACAAAGCGTCTGCGGGCCTCAGTTGTCGCCCGTTCCCGCTTTATTGAGGATTTTTTAGTTGAAGAAATCCGGCACGGGGTTGACCAGTATGTAGTTCTAGGCGCGGGACTTGACACATTCGCTCAGCGCAGACCTGAAACAGCTTCCAAAATTAGGATATATGAAATCGACCGTCCCAGTACTCTTGCTTGGAAAGAGCGGCGGTTAAAAGAAACGGGTTTAGGTGTTAATGAATATTTACATTTCGTACCGGTTGATTTCGAATCAGATTCCTGGTACGAAAGATTATCAGCCGCCGGATTCGACTCCGGAAAGCCTGCTGTAGTTTCATGTACCGGAGTAAGTCTTTACCTAACCAAAGAAGCAATAGATTCCACTTTAAACCGGATAGCAGCCTTTGCGCCCGGCTCCAAACTGGCAATGAGCTTTTACCTGCCTGTTGAACTTCTTGACGATGAAGACAAGCAAATGCAGATGATTGCCGAGAAAGGCGCTCGCGAAGCCGGTACTCCTATGATAAGTTTCTTTACTCTGGATGAGCTTTTAACTATGGCCGGAAAAGCGGGTTTTAAGGATATGAAAACCGTATCTACGGGAGAGATGATAGACCGGTATTTTGTTAACAGATACGACGGGCTTTTGCCCGCTAGCGGCGAAGTATTTCTGCTGGCAGCAACATAGGCAATTCAAGTTAACGGCAATTAAATTCTGATCGTCCGTCTTTTTCATTCCCCGTTCTTCACTTTTTTGTTGAGCTAATTGGATTCGTTTCGTATCTTCCTTGTACACATTTCTTCTTCATCCCGTATTAAAGGGTGATAAAATCAAACGGGAATCCGGTTTAACTTCAATTCTTTATAAAATGATAGGGGGATCTTATGAACATCAAGTTAAGAATGATTGTCTTCCTGCTGGCGGCGAGTTTTGCACAGGTCTTTGCTCAGATGCCTCCGCTGATAGACAGGGAGATATTTTTCGGTGATCCGGAAATAGCCGGAGCGCAAATCTCGCCCGACGGCAGCTACATCTCCGTCCTGAAACCGTTTAACAATATTCTCAATATTTGGGTTAAAGAAAGAGGGCAGAAATTCGTGGACGCTCATCCCATTACAGCCGATTCCCTCCGCCCGGTTACCGGATATTTCTGGTCGAGGGACAGCAAATATATTCTTTACGTTCAGGACAAGGGCGGCGACGAGAATTACAGGATCTACGCGGTC
>JBJKTB010000189.1:0-4390 GCA_046703345.1 Ignavibacteriaceae bacterium | reverse complement strand
GTGTCGAGCACTTCGGGTTTGGTCGACAGCCAGTAAAAATTCGTGCTTAATAATTTACTTCCTTTTGTTAGCTCTAACTGAACGAAATACGTGCTGCTTAAATCATTAATTTCCGGCAGACCCTCCAGCTGCTTAACTTCTTCCCGCGAAAGATTAAAATCAACGCTCTTATTATATTTTTCGGAAAGATCGAAATTAAGTACGCGTATCCGGGCATGCAGATCCTTTATGCCTTTAGCTGTATTGTTTACTGCAATGATGCCTTTGCTGCCGTAATCGTAAGCTATGTGCACCGGCTCTAAAGCTTTCTTTACGCCGTAAAACGCTCCGCCCGGGAGAAGATAATAATCGTAAAGCTGCCACCAGAGTTTCGGCCAGGCCGAATTAAGCATCCAGAAGATCGCGCCGGTTGATTTAAATCTGCTTACTTCATTAGCTTCGAACATGGCGCGCGTACCTTCGTAATTGCTGAGCTGCGCCTTTGTGCAGTATTCGTCCAGGTTGTCCGGCTTCCCGAATCTCGCGTCCATCGCCTCGTTGTAGCTTCCCATTCCGTGAAAATGATTTCTGCCGCAGTGGAAATACCAAATGCTGTCAATAGGCCAGAGATGATCCTCCGGTATCATCTTCTTAATTGTTTCGATAGGAGGCACCTCGACTCCGGGCCCCAGCTCGGTGTTAAAGCCGAACGCTCCTCCGTTCTTTGTATCAACCCACCAGTATTCAGGCGGAACGTAATCGTAAGGGCCGCGCATCTTGACATCGGTCGGGCCTGTAATTGAACTTTTATGTTCAGCCGCCGAAGCAAGGAACGGCCTTGTAGGATCATCTTTCTTAAGTATTGCCAGGTAATTTTTCTCAAGCTCGGGCCGCGGTTTCTTATCGCTTCCGTACAGCCATACAAATATGCTCGGATGATTCCTCAGCCATTTCACCTGGTCTTCCCACGACTGCGATATAAGCCTGATATCCTCAGGCGATTTGATGCCGCCGTATTCATCGACCGGCTTGCCGATAAACGGCTCCCACTCCCAGTAGCAGCTCCAGCCCGCCATCATTAATATACCATTCTCGTCGCAAAGGTTGTAAAGATCGTCGCTGGTTCCCCAGAATCCTTCTAGACGGATCGCGTTAAGTCCCATCTGCTTCACGTAGTCAATCTGATTCTGCATGTTGTTATGGTCGTCGTTAAGGAACATATTGTCAGCCCACCCGCCTCCGAGCACCTGCACCTTTTTTCCGTTTAATTTATATCCTCGGTAACCATGCTCATCGATATAATCCGAAACTTCCCTTATACCGAACTTTGTCTGACATACGCCGGAAATTTTTCCGCCCTCTTCAAATTTCATCTTCAAATCATAGAGGTAAGGTCCGCCTAAATTGTATGTCCACCATAAACGGGGATTATCTATTTTTAACTGGGGGAACTGCGCCGGAGTAAAAGTTACAATCTTCTTCTCCCCGGGAGCGAGTTCAACTCTTTCGGAGAATTTTATACTGCCGATTTCACCGGAAAGGACTCCCTGCGCTTTCTCATTTTTATTGTTTGTTACTTCCGCGGAAACAGTGAGCTCTGCGCTCTTCAAGGTTTTTAAATTTACACTGCTCTTTACAAAAGGGAAATCGAGTGAAACTCCGCCGGATATTTTAACTTTTACTTCTCTCCACAGCCCCATGCTGTTGTCCGGCGGTTTCGGGCTCCAGTCGACCCATCCTATATTAGGCTCGCCTTTTTTAGGCGGAATAACCTCCACTGCAAGAACATTCTTCTTCCCGGGCAATGCGTATCTTGTTGCGTCAAGTTCAAATCTCCTAAATACTCCGAATACGCTGTCGGCTCCGGCGACAAGCTTTCCGTTAAGCCAGATATTCGCCCGGTAAATTATTCCTCCGAAGTCAAGCTTAACAGTTTCTCCTTTTACCGCATCCGGAAGCTCAAATTCAGTTCTGTACCACCACGGCTTTTCAAACTGCTCTTTTGGAACTTTGTCGAGGTTGTCACCCATGAAGATATTTTTGTACATACCGTCTTTAACAAGGTTCCCCATAATTGTTGAAGGAACTTCTGCCTTGTACCAGCCTTCTGCTGAATATTTTAATGATGATAATTCCGCACCGCTTTCTTTTATCTTTTCAGATGATATTATATGCCAGCCTTTATGGAGAAGTATAGTGCTGTTTCCGTATGTTACTTGAGAATAAGATGTCCCGGTAAAGAAGGCGACAGACGCAATCATCAGAATGGCGCTTAGCTTTGTAATAATCTTAGTAAGTGATGACAAATTAGTGGAATTGTGTTGCATAAGAAATTCCTGTTTATAGTTTCTTATAAGGATAAACTACTTATGTGGACTGACTAATTTAAGAATATTTTGAATTTTTGCCTCGAAGTAAAAATAATATTTTTTTTAATTGATATTTTAGAGATTATTTTCATACATTAAGCCGAAAGTTCCCGGTTCTCACATCGGCGCGGTTTTGGTTTTAATAGTTTCTAGCCGCAGAAAATAAATAATCGAGGGGGAAATGCTGCTTAACTTTAGGATTAAAATAATTCCATTAATTTGCACTTCCCTGCTAATTGCTTTTTCGGGCTACGCCCAAAATAATTTTTCTAAGTCACGGATAGATTCTCTTATAAATAAGGGAAAGAATTATTTTACAGCAAAAGAATGGGGTGACGCTCTTGATACTTTTTCCGACCTTCTGGATTCGGAGCCCGATAATCTTACGGCAAATTACTATTACGGCGTATGCCAGCGCGAAATCGGCAAATCAAGAAATCCCGTCGAGCGCCTTCTTAGATTCAACAGTTCAGAAGATCATTTTGAAAAAGTAATAAAATTAGATTCGTCCTTTAAAGATACATACTACCAGTATGCTCTCCTTCAGTCTTACCGCAAAAATTATTTCAAAGCAGTCGAACTGGCCGGCCGTCAGCTGAAAATTAATAATTCGCTTGAAAACGTCTTAACAGGCGTCTTCCGTCTTTATGATCTTATGCTTGAAGGAGAAAATGATGACGAAATCATGGCTTATTTCACGCGCCATAAATCAGTTTATGACGAGTATGCTCTGGGAGAATTTTACAGAAGGAGCGACAGTCTGTTAAAAGCTATGCCTATCTTCGAATCTCTCCTTCGGCAGCATAAGGGAATTTCTACGATCCCCGTATATTTGTCTCTGGTCCGGCTTTATGTTCAGAAGAAGGAATACATGAAGGCTTCGGATACTTACTGGACTGCCGTAAACTCTTTAAGCAGCCGTGCGGATGTTGATCTTATTATGAAGGATTTCTATTACATTATAAACGAAAGAGAATATCTTTATCTAAAAAACCTTTATTCTCCCGATGATTACAAACAGGCACTGAGATTATTTTGGCTCGATAGAAATCCGCTCCCTTCTATGCCATACAACATGCGACTGATAGAACATTACCAGAGACTTATTTACGCGGAAAAATATTACAGGTACGACGGTTTCAGACTGCCGATATTCGACGCAAATTATAAATACGACCTGATTAAACATCCGCCATGGTATTCTCTTAATGTTAAGTTCAATGACAGGGGTGTTATTTATGTCAGATACGGCGAGCCGGACGATAAGGTTACTACCGTAAGCACCGACGGTGCATCTTACATGGCTTGGCTTTATTATCCTACCGCTAGACATTCGCGTATGATTTTTTATTTCGAAATTTCATCCAACGCTCCTCCTAATTACTGGACACTGGTGCCTATGATGTTTAATCCTGCTATGCTTGATAATCTTGTAAATTGGGATGCCAGATTCTTGAATGTTGAAGAACGAGACAGATCGACATGGGACCGGATTGCACAGGAAGCTGTTGCTACCGCAGAAAAAGGTCTATCAACCGACAGTTTCCAATGGCCGAAAGAACTAACTCCGCTTAATGCAAGCATCTCCCCTGTTCAGTACAAGGACACTCCCGATGAAAACGCCTTCCAGCTTAATTATTCTCTGTCTTTAGATGAGTTGAACATTAATACAAATTCTAAGGATAGTCTTATCGTTAGTGCGGATATATCAGTTTACGACCGTAATATGAATCTGAAGATTAAGAACTCGGAAGAATTCGATTTGATTAATGCGAAGGGACATATATATAAAGGCGAGTTCATCGGCGGCACTACCTTTCTGCTAAAGCGCCGGGATTATATAGTATCGGTTTCTTTAATGATTCCCTCGGAAAATAAATTATTCGGCGCAAAAATTAATTATAAGCTGGACGATTTTTACAATAATTTATCGTGCAGTTCCGTCCTTGAAGCTTTTAATATAACTCCGAGGGACAATTCGATTTTAAAGGACAGATCCCAGCTCGATATGATTCCTAATCCTTCGGGCAGCTTCGGTAAAT
>JBJKTB010000188.1:0-5818 GCA_046703345.1 Ignavibacteriaceae bacterium | reverse complement strand
GTTCTTAACGGCAATGATGAAGTAGTAAAACTAAACCTCAATTCCGGCAAAGTAGATTGGCGAAAATCCTCGGGACTAGCTCCTTACGGAATTACTATGGCGAAAGGCAAGCTCTATATTTCCGATTGGTCCGGAATTGTTCCCGCTGCAAACGATAAAAATACGGCAGGAATTCCCTGGGAGAAAGCCAAGGTTAATAAATTCGGCGCGGTATCTAGCGGAGCAGTAAGCATTTTGAATCCTCTAACTGGCAAAATCATAAAGCTAATTGAGGTAGGGTTACATCCAAATAAAATTATCTGCAGTCCCGACCAAAAATTTGTATTTGTTGCCAACGGAAACGATGATAATATCAGTGTTATCAACACTAAAACCGACAGGGTATCGGAAACTATTTCAGTAAGACTAAATCGAGAAAAAAATCCATATTACGGAGATTCTCCAAACGGACTAGCAATATCATCCGACGGAAAAACACTCTATGTTTCAAACGGTATGGATGATGCGCTGGCTGTTGTTCTTCTCGGAAAAAAAGCATCGGCAAAATCTAATGCTCCTAAAAGTGTATTATTAGGTTTCATACCTACAGCCGCTTATCCGGGCGGAGTAACACTGGATAAAAACAACAGAATGTTATACGTGGCGGATATTGAAGGATATGGGGCGATACTTACCACAAAAGATAAGAGCAGCCGTGCCTTCAAACTGTTTCATGAAGCAGGCGGAAAGTTTATATCTACGGCTGGTGCATTTAATACTCACAGAATGCTGGCAGTAGTTTCGGTTATTCCGGTTCCGGATAATAAAATGCTTGAAGCAGAAACAAAAATTGTAAAAGAAAGCAACGCACAGAAAAGGCTGTCGTTATTAAAACTGCTTCCTAGAAAAAATATAGCGCCGGTGCCGGTTCCTGAACGTATCGGCGAACCGTCCGTATTCAAACATGTAGTTTATATTATTCGGGAAAACAGGACCTACGACCAGATCTTAGGCGATGTAAAAAAAGGAAACTGCGACCCGGCCTTGTGTACGTTCGGGCAGAAAGTGACGCCCAATGCTCATAAGCTAGTTAATAATTTTGTATTGCTGGATAATTACCGCGTATCCGGAAAATGTTCTGCGGAAGGACACTTATGGGCGGATGCTTCGATTGTTACCGATTACATAGAAAAAAACGTAAGAGCCTGGTTCAGAAGTTACACTCATGTTTTATACGACGCCATGGCATATCCAAAAACAGGATTTATCTGGGATGACGCTATGGACCATGGGAAAAGCGTTAGAGTATACGGTGAAACAGCTATTCCGCATTGGAAGAGCGGTGAAAAATGGAGCGGTATTTACCAGGATTATCTTCAAGGCAAACCCTTTATTTTTACAAATCACACAACCATTGAAAGGGTTCGAAATATTTTAGCGCAAGCATATCCGGGTTATGACAGCCATGATATTACAGATCAAATACGTGCCGAAGCATTCATTACCGAATTGAAAAAACTTGAATAAGAACCCGGCGACCAATTTCCCCAATTAAGTCTTATGGCGCTGCCATGTGACCACACTGCAGGAACTGCGCCCGGATTTCCGTATCCAAGAGCCATGGTTGCCGATAACGACCTGGCACTCGGTAGAATAATTGACGCCCACTCGCACAGTAAGTTCTGGAAGAACACTGTTGTTCTCATTACCGAAGATGATTCACAGGACGGATGGGACCATGTTTCGGCTTACAGAACCGTCGGGTTGATTCTCAGTCCCTACACAAGAAGCGGAAAAGTGGTTTCAACAGAATACAACCAGACTTCAATTATCCGGACAATTGAGCAAATACTGGGAATTCCTCCTATGAATATAGAAGACGCTACGGCCAGACCTATGTTCGACGCGTTTTCAGACAAACCGGATTTCACACCGTACACTTTCGTTAAAAATAGTATTCCGCTTAACGAGATGAATCCTTCTTTAAGTGCCCTTAGCGGAATACAAAAACGTTATGCCGAAGCCTCATTAGCCATGTCGAAACTAGGGATTGATGCGGGTAATGATGATTTGCTGAACCGGATAATCTGGTCTTCCGTAAAGAAAGACAAACACTATCCGGCAAAATATGCAGGGAAGAAGGATAATGAAGACTGAAAGTAAGCGGTGAACAGTTAATTAAAATTTGGTAATAGAAAAATTAACTCATGGTCCTTTTACTTTTAGTATCCCAAAATTCTTTTGCCACTGAAATAGATATAATATTTATAAATACATAGAAGTCCATACTGCTGCGCTGAATATCCCTTTTGATATTTTTATTCCGCCCTTAGTGAAATAAATAAAAATATACTGCTTCAGAAAATATAATACATAAAAACCCGGCCGTTGATTTCTCAATAACGCATAAAAAGGTTTGATATCCAGCGCCTCTAAAAATCGATTAAGCAAATAAAGCCGTTATTATTTTTAGCTTGTCTTCGGATATTTTTCCAAAGTGCATTTTATTAAGACTTTATAAACTCTACTCTTCGATTAAGTGCTTTGTTTACAGCGCTATCATTCTTTACAACAGGTTCATTTTCTCCCTTGCCGTCGGTTTCAATTCTTGCGGCATCGATTCCAAAATCACTTACGAGCACATTTTTAACCGAGGCTGCTCTTCGTTTTGATAGATCAAGATTGGACATATCATCGCCATCGGCATCGGTATGACCGACAATTTTAATCTTAACATCAGGATTATGCGTAAGAACTTTTGAAATTTCCTTTAAAGTTCCGTAGGATTCGGATTTAACAATATCTTTATTTACGTCAAAATAAATTCCATAACTAACAAGCTTTCCTTCAGTAAGAAGTTTGCTTCGCAGATCAGGGGCAGCATTAGTAATTCTTAAATTTGAAATGTAAGAACCGGAGGAGGCGCCTCTGCTTAATCTAAAACAAAGCCTGCTGAGTTTAACGCCTTCATATATATTCGTAGGTATATCCAGTACTTTAGCCTGCTGATGATAAATCCTTACTCTTCTGCCTTGAACCCAGATGATAACATGATTTACTTTTTCTGAGACCACGGGCTGAACATTCGAATTGCCTATTATATTATCGTTATCTCCGGTTTTATATCCCAAAGTGTTCCAATTTTCTTTTTCAATAGAGATCATTATACCGCCGTTACCGGGATGCGGGTTATTATCCATCTCTTTTCTTTTAGTTTCACCATAAAGTATAAGTCCTGCCGCAATTCTACCGCCGGCTTTTTTAGGGACAATATCGAACTCTATGATAAAGTTTTTAGGAAAGTCTATATCATTTAAGAAAAAATAATTTCCGTCTGTGCTGTTTAAATTAAACCAATTACCCGGAGCAATATTTATTGAGTTAATTTCTCCGGCCGCATTAGCCGTCCATAGAGCCGGAAAATCTCCAACCGCATCCTGACTAAAATCATCGTACAGGATTACTTTATCTCCGGGCACAAAATCGTATTTAGAAGAACTTGTGAACCTAACATTATCG
Source organism: Ignavibacteriaceae bacterium (assembly GCA_046703345.1). GTDB lineage: Bacteria > Bacteroidota > Ignavibacteria > Ignavibacteriales > Ignavibacteriaceae > FEN-1297. Next base: position 2,320 of record JBJKTB010000188.1, on the reverse strand, counting down.
CCGGTTTTAACCTCATCCGTTTTGTTATTATTAAGTTCCTTAGTCGAGCCTTGTTTTTCATCGCCGGTTTTCTTCTCAGGCTTTTTCTGTATTTCCTTTTTAATAACTTTTTCGGCTTCTTTTTTTATTTTATCGAAGATCTGAGCATGTGAAGTATGTAATATACCCACCATGTATGCTAAAATGAAAACGAAGGTTAAGTTTTTCATTGTTGGTCCCCAATTATTATTAATCTTTTTATTTCACATCCTAATATATATACAAAAATGTGTTTTGGTACCGGCTAAAATAATCTATTAGTCGAGAAAGTATGGATCGATTTGCTCTCAATATGTGCATAGCTGAAAAAGCTGTTTTCTCAAATAGTTACCGTCCTAATTAAAATACCGATCAACTGTTCGTAACTTTAAAAATAACAAATACTTAACGCGGCAGGCCGTTTAGATATGTTCCATTAAATTTAAATTCCCATGTGAAATAAAGCGATAGGGTGCGGTTCAGCGGGAAAGATTTCTTAATGTAATATAACTGAAGTATCTAGATGAAGTTGTTGCCGGTAATATTTATTAAATTTCTTTTAAACGGCTATTAATAAATAAGTGACATTCTCATTATATATCTTTATATTATAAACATTAAAAATTCCGATAAAAGATAACTCATCTTCATTACTTATTATCCCAATTTTTAATAAACAGTTCAAATTTCAGAGCCGAATTAAATACGGCTGCCTTTCCAATTGTGTAAAAGTAATTCAATAATAATAACGGGAGATAAACAATGAAGATTTACGTAGGTAATCTTTCACCGAACGTAACAGAACAAGAGCTGGAAAATGCATTTGCCGAGTACGGTCAGGTGCGCAGCGCAAAGATAATTAAGGATATGTTTTCAGGTGAATCAAGGGGATTCGGATTCGTAGAAATGGCCGTAAATTCCGAGGCTCAAAAGGCAATGGAGGAATTAAACACTAAAGAGTTAAAGGGAAAAAAACTGATAGTTAACGAAGCCCGGAACAAAGAAGGCGGCGGAAGAAAAGGCGGCGGCCCGCACAGAGGCGGCGGCGGAAACCGAGGCGGAGGAGGAAATCGCGGCGGAGGCGGCGGGAGACGCTGGTAAAATTACCGGAGCGAATTTAAATATAAATGCCCTTCACTTAATTGAAGGGCATTTTTAATTAAAGATACCTTTTTATTTTTTTATCAGATTATCGAAGAAGCTGTTTGAATTCACCGGCGCGTGAAATTAGGACCGGATAATTAAATATTTCTGCACTTCTTTATAAAGTTTAATATCACACTATGGCTTTATGAATCCCTGGAAAGGTTTAAGAGAACTTCCAAGAGGAATGTGGATACTTTTTACCGCAACGCTTATAAACCGGGCCGGTACAATGGTGCTCCCTTTTCTCGCATTGTATCTTACCGAAAAACTAGGCGAGCCTGCTTCAAACGCAGGCCTGGTGCTGGCCTTTTACGGTATCGGGGCTTTAGTTACCGCACAATATGTAGGTAAAATAAGCGATAGATACGGGGCTATAAAAATTATAAAGCTTTCGCTTATTATTTCCGGAATGATACTTTCGGTTTATCCCTTTTTAAAAGATTTTTATTTAATCATTACAGCTACGCTGATCTGGTCGGTTATTAACGAGGCTTACAGGCCAGCAATACTTTCTATCATTTCCGATATAGTAACAAAAGAGCAGAGGCGCCCGGCATACGCGCTTAACAGGATGGCAGCAAACTTGGGGATGAGCATCGGACCGGTTGCAGGCGGATTTCTTGTCCTTATAAATTTCTCCGCGATATTTTATGTAGACGCAATTACGTCTTTCGCCGCCGGAGCATTTCTTATATTTACATCTTGGAAGCCGGCGCCTCATCATGCTGAAAGCAGCGCGGATGAGCAAACAGCGCATGAAAAAAAGAGTGTTTACGCAGACCGGAGGCTTATTTATTTTCTGCTAGCCCTGCTGCCCATTCCTGTAATATATCTTCAGAATCATTCTACCATGCCCATATTTCTTGTTCAGAATTTAAAGTTTCTGGAATCGACATACGGAATATTGTTTACTATAAATACAGTACTGATTATTCTGATTGAAGTTCCGCTTAATAATTCTATCCGCAGCTGGTCGGACAGAGCGGCATTATCCACAGGGGCATTCTTATGCGCAGTCGGTTTCGGCGGTATGGCTTTTTGTAAGGACATTTACGGAATCATCGCAACAATAGTAATCTGGACATTCGGCGAAATGATATTTTTCCCGGCGGCATCGGCTTACATGTCGGAGATTGCACCTGAAGGGTGAAGAGGT
>JBJKTB010000187.1:0-3023 GCA_046703345.1 Ignavibacteriaceae bacterium | reverse complement strand
CCGCGCCGGAACTTTCCATCAGCAGTTCAAAGCCTTTAACTATCTCCGCCGGGAAATTTTTAAGCAGTTCAACGTCTTTATGAATAAGCGGTTCGCATTCGGCGCCGTTCGCCAGCGCTATTTCGGCGTTGGAGCCGGCCTTAACGTGAGACGGAAATCCCGCTCCTCCCGCTCCGACTACCCCGGATTTAAAAATATTTTCCTTTAGAGACATCGGTACCTCATTTACAGCAATATTCGAAACTTAAGTTATTGAAAATAATAATAACTTATGAGAAGGACGAAAAATATTTTAGGAATTAAACGATGTTAGCGGCCTATTTTTTCAAGGCTTTTTGGATTAATCACTTGAGTTATTGAAATAAACTTCTTATTGTACGTTTTAAATCCGCGCGGATACGCATTTTTTCGGTGTATGCAAAACCCAGATTGAATATTTTCATTCACCAGTAACCTGAAAGGAAGAAGATATGAAAACGGTAAGAGAAATTCTGCAGGGAAAAGGAAACGATATTTGGTCGATACCTTCCTCGTCGACGGTTTATGAAGCGCTTCAATTAATGGCCGGGAAAGAAATCGGAGCATTGCTGGTTATTGATGACGGTAATCTTGTCGGTATTTTATCAGAGCGGGATTATGCCAGAAAAGTTGTGCTTCACGGAAAATTTTCACGAGATACAAAAGTAAGCGAGATAATGTCTAAAAAAGTTATGTATGTTAACACGTCTTTAAGCACCGAAGAATGCATGGCGCTGATGATTAATAAAAGAATACGTCACCTTCCCGTTATGGATGATGATAAGCTTGTGGGCTTAATCTCCATAGGCGATGTTGTTAAAGGAGTAATTGACGAACACGAATTCACTATAGACCAGCTTGTACATTACATTAAAGGCACGCCTAAAATAGAAAATTAAATATGTCCCGCGCATTTCTTTTATAAATGCAGAAGAACATGCCTCTTGTTAAACCAGGCGGTAATCCAGAGCATTACGAGCGCGAATACAATCGAACGGATAATACCTGGAATGCCGTACCCCAGGAAACCGGAAAGAAAGGTACTGCCGGACATCCAGAGAAGCGCGTAGAATATATCCGGAAGTAAATATGCGAGAAGCGGATTTTTACCCGCAGGCTCCAGAAAATTAGCCCAGCGGTTTATTCCTTTCATATCGCTAAGCCAGTAAAGAAAAGCGTAAAGCGCCGCGCAGATTGCGGCCGAATAAAGAGACCAGGAAGGCGTTGCGTATATTTTTGATATGCCGTAAAGCGGACGAAGAAAGAATCCCGCAGCAAACATCATCAGCGCAAAGACAAGGATCCATTTAATTCTATCTTTGGGCAGTTTAACGGGCGAGCCCTCGATAAAAAGCGCCGATACAATGATGCCGCTTATTGCAATCGCCGTGTGCGCGCCTATATGTCCTCCCAGCCAAAAATAATCGCGTATGTTTGAATTGTAAAAGCTACCAAGAACCCCGCTCTTATCTCCGATGTATAGAAGGATAAAAAGGACAAACATACCGATCAAACCGGGAATACTTTTTTTGAACAGCAGGTAAGTCATGCCGGAAAAGAAATAAGCCCAGCCAATCAATCCGAGAATTCCCCACCACTGTGTGCGGAGCCATGTCAAATGGCCCGGCTGTCCGTGCCTGTAAATTACCGCAAGAAATATTATAAGTATGAAGCCGAAGTATTTGAGATAAATAAATACTAATTTTTTTGTACCGGTTGCTTTCGGATACTGGTTCCACGCCAGTATAGCTCCGATAAAAAGAAGCAGCATCCAAACAGAATGGCTCATGCCGACGACTTCAGAATTTAATCCGCCGATGTTTACCATCATTACTCCGAGAACGAGCAATGCTGCGGATCTTATGGCAATATGTTTAACTACATTCAAAAGGCTTTCTCCCCTTTTAAGCCTTTTGTTGACGGCGAATGGAATCGCCATCCCTACAATAAAAAGGAAAGCGGGAAAGACGACGTCTACAAATGTCATCCCGTCGGCGGTTGCAGGCATATGTTCCATCCACGAGGGGATCCCTTTTACAGAGGCCAGGTCGTTGACAAAAATCATTACAAATATCGTCAGCCCCCTGAACACATCGATCGACTCGATGCGGCTTTTAAAAATTTCCGCCGAGGTGTTTGTCATCTTTCAGCTTTATTTTATTTTGAACTTTGTGTTTCTTTTCCGGCTTTTAATTTACTTATTTCATAAGGGAACCTTCAACGATTAATTTTATCAAATTATTTTCTTGCTTTTTGCATGAATAAATCAGTAAACTCCAAATTCAATTTTAAAAGCCGCTTCCAGCGTATTCAATAAATTTAAAAATCTTGAATTTATTTTGCTAAAAACGAAACCGTGTTATAATTTTCGAGTTGGTTTACAAAAGATATTTAGTGTAAAATATATTCCTTTGATCTCCTTATTACCTTAAAATAAAGAGAGGATGAAATGCCGGATAGTCAGTCCGGGAATTGGTTTAAAATATCTCTTGCCGAATGGTCTCTGCACAGAACTATTTTCGACGGAAAGATGGACAACCTTGATTTTGCCCGTTTGGCAAAACATCTTTTCGAAATAGTCGCAGTGGAATATGGTAATCGTTTTTTCTTCGATAAAGATGAAAAATATTTTTATGAGATGAAAAACCGCGCCGAAGGCGAAGGGGTTGTCAGTCTTCTTATTATGTGCGACCGCGAGGGAAGACTGGGCGATCCTGATGAAAAAGAAAGACTAAAATCGGTTGAAAAACATTTTAGGTGGGTAGAAGCGGCAAAGATTTTAAACTGCCACTCAATACGCGTTAACGCAGACAGCGAGGGAAACTATTACGATCAGCTAAAATATTGCGCCGACGGGCTGCGCAGACTGACTGAAAAGGCGGACGAATTAGGCATTAACATAATAGTGGAAAACCACAACGGACTTTCGAGCAGCGGACAGTGGCTGAGCGAAGTTATAAGGTCGGTCGATCATCCGCGATGCGGAACGCTCCCCGATTTCGGAA
>JBJKTB010000186.1:0-2982 GCA_046703345.1 Ignavibacteriaceae bacterium | reverse complement strand
ACGTGAAAGCCTTGTATCATCAGCTGAAGCGTTATTATGAGCATGAAGAAATCCAGAAGTCTCGTTTTGTCTTTCATCCTGAGCAGAAGGAGAAAGACTAGCGGATACCACGCTATTGCCGTAAGCTTGGTTACGTGGCCTATGTAAAGAAAAACTATCAGTCCCGTGCTGAAGGAAGTAGCTATTGCGGAAAACAAGCTGACGAGTGTATTACGCGTCAGCTTTTTCATTAGAAAGAACGAGGTAATCGATAATATAATAAGGTAAAGCGCCCACTGAGAATATTTAACGGTAAAGAAGAACGCGAAGATAACTTTTACTGATGTAAAGGCAACGTAAATAAGATTGAACCAGATGTACCCGGTGCCGATGGCGTAAGCCGGCATGCCGCAGAATATCAGCGGATTCCAGAGAGTAAATCCTCCGGTGTGGTTCTCGATGTAAGGAGCCATGCTGCGGCTGGATATTATATCGCCCGATTCGAATGTTTTGCCGCCGAAGAAAAGCGGATGAAGAAAAGCTAAAAACAAAATTATAAGAACGAGAATTACGGCCAGAACGTGATACTTCTGAGGAAGGAGCTCCTCAAGATTAAACTTAGAGAGAAGATTTTCGTTCTCCGTTTTTTTATGCTTTATATTTCTGGTTGTCTTTGCCATTAAAACACCGTGAGGTTAAGATGAAAATTTGTTAGATAAACGTCCCCTCAGCCGGACACTTCCCCTGGAAGAAAAAGGCGGAAGGAAATTCGGCGAGCTTAGAACAATTCCCTTAATTTAATTCCGATTGTACATAAAAATTAGGCAAAACGGGCGAATAAAAATACAGTTCGAAAATAATTTATTGAAAGCAAAACGTTTTTGCCAAAGCTTTGAGTATGTATATACGGGTGCGGGTTTAATTATTTTGTAAATACAGATCGGGGATAAACATTAGTAATCGGCAGGTTAAAATACTGATTAAGATTTATCTTCAGCGGATATAAACGAAGCGCTCAAATAAAATATAATTCTCAATTATTAAACAAAGAGTCTTAATACCGATAACAGAGCCGTTAAAAACTATCGGAATTGCGGAAATTTACAATTTATTTAAATACTCGGATTTATTGAAGGGAAGGCTTAGTATTACTTTAGTTCCGGTTCCCGGCTCGCTTTCCAGGCTTATACTGCCGTTCATCTTCAGCATAAATCTTTTTGTCAGCGCCAGCCCCAATCCCAAGCCCTCAAACCGTCTGCTTTTCCAGAGGTCTTCATGGTTAAACGACTCATAAATATGATCTAATTTTTCTCTGGAGATCCCTATTCCTTCATCAACGACGATAATCTTCAGAAAATTGTCTGTTTTATAGGCTGTGATTCTAACGGTTCCATAAGTTGAATATTTTACAGAATTATCAACCACAGAATTCAGGGATTCTCTTATACAGTATTCATCCCCTGATATTATTAATTCTTTTTCGGGAAGGCTTAAGTCTAGATTTATATTTTTCTCGATGGCAAGTTTGTTAAAAGAAGTATACACAGACTTCAGGATGGAAGATACGTTAATTAAATCATTTCTAACCGGGAACTCTCCCAATTCCAATCTGAAAAAATCAAGTATATGCGTTAAAGAATTAAGGAGGCGGCTGCTGGATTCTCCGAGGGATTTAAAGAATATTTCGTTTTCCTTATTTATCCGGTCGGCAAATAAATCTGACATATATTCCGCGACTCCCAGTATCGAGGTTAATGGTGTTCTTATTTCATGAGAAATAAGAGATTGAAAGCTGCTTTTCAGTCTATTAACCTCTTCGGCTTTCCGCTTGGCGCGAATTAAATCATCCTTGTATTTCTTTTGCAAAGTTATGTCTTCGACCAATTCCACAACAATAAACTGATTATAATCGTTATCATCCAATAAGAGGCTTGAAACCTTAGCCCAAATTACCTCGCCTTTCTTATTTATGAATCTTTTTTCATACTGATTGCTCTCAATAAACTCTTCGGATAATTCTTCCAGCTTTCGGGCAGTTGCCTCGATATCCAGAGGATGAGTAATATCTTTTATATTTCGCGATACAAGCTCAGCTTCATTATACCCTATTATATTCCCAAACGCCTTATTTGCGTCGATAATAATTCCGTTCTGTTCTATTATTATAATTCCGATAGGGCAAACATTATAAAATAACTTAAATCTATTCTCATTTTTTTCAAGAATTCTTTCAGTCCGCAGTTCTGTTTCTATTTTTTGCCGGTAAATCAAAGCCTTGCTCACCGCGTGAATCAGATCTGACTTATGTTCTTCGAGTATAAAATCGTATGCTCCGTCTCTGAATGATTTTATTACAAATTCTGTTTCCGTCTTGCCGCCTATAAAAATGAACGGCACATCGGGGTATTTCCTTTGTGCCAGTCTGAGAGCTTCGAGTCCGTCGAACGACCGTAATTTATACTTAGATATAATTAAGTCGGGTTTATATTTCTCAATTACGGTTTCGTACTCTTCTTTTGTTTTTACTTCAATATAATCAAAAGTGAATTTTGCCTCTTCGAAAATTCTTTTGACTGAATCAGCATCGATATTATTGTTCTTGAAGATCAATACTCTGTGCAGTTTAATCCTTGTTTGTGTTTCCATAATCCCCTGTTATATTTTTAGTGATTCTTTTATTACTTCAATCAGTTGACTACGGGTAAATGGCTTTGATATATAGTTTACAAACCCATTTTTTAAAAATTCCTCCTTATCGCCTGCCATGGCAAAAGCCGTAAAAGCGATAAAAGGGATTTGGGAATTGTGCTCATCCTTTTTAAGTTCCCTCAGAACATCTAACCCGCTTAATTCGGAGCCGAGGTTTATATCCATCAATATCAAATCGAATTGAGTATTTAGGCACTTAGCGATAGCTTCCTGTCCGGAAGCCGCGACTTCAATGTCATATTCTTTGCTTAAAAAGTTTTGGGTTAAGCTTAATACAATTTCGTCGTTCTCCAC
>JBJKTB010000185.1:0-5246 GCA_046703345.1 Ignavibacteriaceae bacterium | reverse complement strand
TTGGCATAAAGAGAACCTGCCGGGAAATTCTTATAATGCTGATTAACATATTCAACTTTTAGAAGCATTGTCTTAGTTACCCAGACACCGGCACCGAGTTGAATTCTGTTTGCGTTAACCGGATTGGCACTTACATTTTTACCCTGATACATGCTTGAGGTTGCGGCGCTGTAACGGGCAGCGACATATAGGGCCGGTAGCAGATAATAAGTAACATCTCCGCCGTAATAAGACCAGCTTTCCTGCGGTGTGCCCGGATTGCTGCCGTTTATATCGGCGTCTTTTGTATAGCCGTACATTCCGAATATTTTTATAGGCATCAGATTATAGAATCCGTCAAATTGATAAGCGGTAACATCCTGGCCTTTTTGCGGGGCAATATCGCCTGCTTCGGGGTTGTCGCCGAATATTCCGGAGTATTGACTTCCGCTTCTGTTGCCGGCATAAAGATCGCTTGTTGAGCCGCCGGTAGGGTATCCGGTTCCGTTATTTGCCTGATTCGATTTGTAGAAAGAAGCAGCGAGATCGAACTGCTTATTCATGTCAAGCCATACTTTTGCGTTAACGGCGTTTCCTCTGCCGGGTGTAAAATCACCTGTCGTGGTTCCGTCGCCGAACGCAACAAGGGCATTTAACAGACCCGGTTTTGTTTTTAATTCTACTGAAGGCTCAACGTCGTTTGCATCAACTATATAGTTTCCGATTAAAGGATTTCTCTGAACATCGGCGTTGTCCGATCTGATCTTCCACCATAAGCCGTAATCTACAGGAATGAATCCTGCCTTCAATGTGAAATACTTGAACAGGGAATTATTTAATCCTAGAATATCGGACGACTCGGGAAGTCTGGATACTTCTATATAACCTTCATCATCGTACCATTGGCCTACGTGATGGTTGCTGCTGAGGAAGGCGTTAAAGAACACATCAATTCCGTCGGCCACATGAGCTGAAAAATTTAAGTTGCCTCTTGCGCTCTGAAATCCCCACGGGATAGTCGGCATATTGTGCAGATCGTTGTCTTGCTGCAATCCCTGAATTGCTCCGGAAGTAACTCCGGTGATCTTTAATATTTGTTTACTGTCTTTGTTTGAATTTGATTCCTGCGCAAACGAATATGCGGATAAAAATAGAATTGCTATTAGTGATATCATTAATGTTTTAAGACGTACCATGAGTCAGTCTCCTAATTTTATATGAAAGAATTTTTACGTGTACTACAGCAATTGACTGATCGTAACGTTTGTAACATTGTTTTCAATTAGAATGCCAAGCATATCGTCAGCTTGCTTTGACTCATAATTGATTTTTAAAAATCAGTCAAATTTGTTAGAAGGGATATTTATTTGTCGGATTTGATCCGAATTGATTTTTTGATAAGTGCTGAAATCAGTTTTATTGTTTATACTGTTTTGCAATGCTGCATTGCGGATGAGACGCAGATCATGCATACTTGCATGATCTATATTAAGTTTCATAAATTATTAACGCTGTAAAAAGCGAAAAAGTAAAAATAAAGACCGGAAGGCGGATTTACCGGTACCGCGGCACACTTCTTGAAAAACATAACTTGAATTTCAATTGTTCTCCTAAATACGAAAGGTGTGTTAAAGATGAAAAGCGCAATTAAATATTTAATCTTTTTATTTACTATAAGTAGTTTCTTCACTCTGTCATTTGCTCAGGCAAGCTCCGAAGTGAAGTACACGATATTACCGCAAAGTATAATTACGGTAGACGGGACATCAACTCTTCATAATTTTACGGTTAACGCGAAAGAAATTGAAGGGTATCTTGTTGTTAATAAAACCGCAGGAGATAAAACACCGGCCTTCGGAAACTCTGCCCAGATGAATGTATCTATTCCCGTTAAGAAATTAGACACGGATAAAAGCAGCATGAACGATAATATGGATGACGCACTTAAAGCAGATAAATATCCTGACATCACTTTCGTACTGAAAAATCTCAATACGGTTTCCAAAGCGGCAGCCGGCGATTCTGTAGAGCTGAAAGCCGACGGTTCGCTTTCAATTGCTGGGGTTAGTAAAAATATTGAATTGACCTTGTACGGCAGACAAAACAGCGACGGCACTCTTCACTTCAGCGGTAAGAAGGAACTGGCAATGACTGATTACGGAGTTAAACCGCCTACAATGTTTTTCGGCGCTATCAAAGTCGGCAAGAAAGTAACTGTAAATTTCAATTTGCTCCTTGCGGCAAAATAAAAATTTAAACCGGTGTTAATATATACTCGATAAGTAAATAATTGTGGAAGTCAGATAAATAGTAAAGGTTTTTTAGAAGTGTTATCCAAAGTAAAAATATTGTTGGCTGCTGCTTTCGGGACTGTAATACTTTTTTCATCCGGGCCGCTAACTGCACAATCGATAAATGAGATCCGCTATGTAACTCTGCCGGGAAGTAAAATGTGGATAGACGGGACTTCCAATATAGATTCATTCACATGCAAAACCCAGAATATAAGCGGTATGGCCGAAATACTTAAAATTAAAGATGCGGGGGGGAAATCCATCCAACAAAATACGGATGAGAAGGATAGCGTAAAGGTGTTGGTTGCCGTTAAGAGCCTTGACTGCGGAAACAGTCTTATGAACGATGATATGTTTAATGCAATGAAATATAAAAAGTATCCTATGATTAAATATATATTGTTGAACGCGCATCTGGAGTCGATGCAAGACACAGCCGGCGGATGGTTTATTCTAGATACCAAAGGATACCTTTTTATTGCCGGTGAGAAGAACGAAGTTGATATACCTATGAAAGTGCGGAAATTAAGCGACGGAAGTTTTAGACTAATCGGCAGTAAGGCTTTGTCTATGAAAGACTACGGAATAATTCCGCCGACTCATTTCTTCGGCTTAATAAGGGCTCACGAAGGACTGGTTGTTCATTTTGATCTTTTAGCTGCAAGAGAACCCGATTGTAAGATACCTGCAAAGGAAGGATATACCCGGAAATAGCTTCTTATTTTGAAGACAACGATGGATATGAATTTAATCGAGTTAACTTGCGCTTTTTTTACGCGGTACGGTTTGACATGCAGTTAATTCACCGTATTCGCGTTTTCACTCTCCGTCCCGTTAAGGGACGGAGCAATTATTTGTTCAGTGTGCTAACTACCCTCAGTTATGCCGTGTAAGTTGCATGAGAATTTCTGATTGCAAAGCTGCCCTTGTCAGGCATCCTACTCATAATTCTTATGCGGCATACCTTTTACAAAATTATTGCTTGCTCTATTCGGGTTCTTCAATAGATAACTTAACCATCTTTCTGTAGAGGGTCGAAGTATCGATGCCGAGTATGCGGGCGGTCTCGGATCTGTTCCATCCTGTCTGCTTCAGTATACTGGTAATATGCCGTCTTTCATAGTTATGAAGCGCTTCATTTAAATTCTGAGTAGAAACTTCATCTCCTTTAGCGTCTTCTTTTACGTACGCGGGAAGTTCTTTTTCGGTAATTAAGTCGGAGCCGCACAGCAGCACCGCCCGTTCTATCATGTTTTCCAATTCCCTTATGTTGCCTCGCCATTCGTACTTCAGAAGCCTCTTCATTACTTCGTTGTCGACCCCTTTTACGTTCCTTTTTAATTCTTCGTTATACCTCTCGATGAAATATGAAACGAGCAAAGGTATATCTTCTTTCCTCTGCGACAGAGAGGGAAGTTTAATCTCAACAACATTAAGTCTGTAGTATAAATCTTCCCTGAATCTTCCTTCCGAGATTTCTTTTAAAAGATCTTTGTTTGTGGCAGCTACTACTCTTACATTTACTTTGAACGAGGCGCTGGAACCTACCGGCCGGATTTCTTTTTCCTGAATCGCGCGCAGGAGCTTAACCTGCATGTTTTCCGGCAGTTCTGCTATCTCGTCAAGGAATAGAGTTCCTCCGCTGGCGGCTTTAAATAAACCGTCATGGTCGGCGCTCGCTCCAGTAAATGCGCCTTTCTTATAACCGAAAAATTCAGATTCATAAAGGTTTTCAGGAATTGCTCCGCAGTTAACCGGTATAAATGAATTATCCGATCTGTTGCTGTTTTCATGAATTGCTCTGGCGATTAGTTCCTTGCCGGTTCCCGAAGGTCCGGAAATTAAAATATTTGTCGGTGCGCGGCTGATCTGTTTAACCATTGCGTATACTTCCTTCATCGCCTCGCTTTGACCGATAATGTTATAGAAATTATATTTTTTATCGATCTGTTCTCGCAGAAGTTTATTCTCGAGACTCAGCTTTTTGTTCTTCAGAAGCTGTCTTATTCTTACAAGCACTTCATCGAACTCAAGCGGTTTAAGAAGATAATCCGACGCGCCTTTACGCAGCGCGTTTACGGCGGTATCTATTGACGCGTATGCCGTCATTAGAACAACAATAGTTTGAGGTGAAAGCTGTGCGCACTTTTCCATTAATGTCATACCGTCAAGTTTGGGCATAACTATATCGGTTATGAGCATGTCAAAATTTGAGTTTTCAAGTTTTATAAGTGCGTCTTCTCCGTTTTCCGCCGGAGTGCAGTTGTAGCCTTCGCTAGCAAGAATGTAAGAAAGAGATTCACGTATATCGTTCTCGTCGTCCGCAACCAGAATATTTTCGTTCATTATTTATAATCATCTCCGCAAATGATAGCAATTTTATTTCCCCTTTCTAAACTCGTTTATTACTTTATTAATTTCCGCTTCGGTTATGCCGCTTCCGAAAAAGCGGTGCGCATCGCTTTTAGCAGGCTGCTTAGGTAATTCAGCAACCTTTCTAGGTAAGTACGAATCTTTAAGCGGAAAGTTCCCAGCCCGTGCTTTCAGGCGCTCTTCAATTTCGCGCATAAAACCGTCCTTCGCTCCTTGTGCCCTTCCCGCAGCATAAGATTTAAATGAAGAAACAGAGCCGCCTTTATTAACCGGCGAAACTTCAAACGCAAGACTTTTAATATTTATCAGATGTTTCGCGCTTACGTTGTCAGAGATGATCGATCCTCCAATCGTTCCCGGGCCGAGCGTCATCGAAGGTGTGAGCGCGGTTGTGTAGCCGACAGCGCCTACCGAGGAAGCCGTGTTTACCAAAATTCTGAACGCCGGCTTCTCTAAGGCAAATTTCATTATTATGTCCTGATCATTGGAATGAATTACCATAGTATGTCCAAGGCCACCGAAGGAAAGAAGTTCTATGCTTTTATGACAGCCTTCCAGCCATCCGTCCACCGTATAAAATGCCAGTACAGGCGACAGCTT
>JBJKTB010000184.1:0-3027 GCA_046703345.1 Ignavibacteriaceae bacterium | reverse complement strand
CAGTACGATTCGGCAATAGTAAGCTACCAGCAGGTGATGACTAACTTTCCGGGCTCGCCGCACGTTTACGACGCGGTTAACGGAATACAGGACAGTTACGTAGCGGAAAACCATCCGGAGAAAGCGGTAAAATTTCTGACTCAGTTCCTGCAGCAGAATCCGGGACTGTCATTTTCCGATCAGCTGGCTTATAAGAGGGGAGATATTTATTACAGCATACAGGATTATAAAGACGCGCAGTCGAGCTATCAGGATTTTATAGTAAATTATCCCAACAGCAAACTTGTTCCGCAGGCTTATTACTGGATCGGCAAATGTCTTGAAAATCTGAATCAGAACCAGGACGCCATATTTAATTTCAACAAAGTCTTTAACTCGTATCCTTCAAGCGAATCGGCTCCTGCAGCAGTGATAGAGATGGGAAAGATATACAATCAATTAAAGCAGTACGACACTGCGTTAGGATTGTTCGACAGCGCGCTTACCACGCTTCCAAACAAGCTGAGGTTTCCGGAAATAATGTTTATGAAGGGAATGACTCTTATAAACAAACAAGATATGACGGCTGCGGGCGAAGTATTCAACCAGATCGTACAAAATTACGACGGGACAATATTCGCGGAGAAATCGAAGCTTGAGCTTGGATTAATTCTACTTGCGGCAAAGCAGTATCAGGAAGCAAATACATATTTCCAGGATTTAGCGCAGAACAGGACCGATGAGATCGGTGCTCAGGCCCAGTACTATATCGGACAGTCGTATTATGAGCAGAAAGATTATAACGACGCTATAACGGCGCTGGTAAGGGTAGGAACAATTTTTCCGGCTTACGACGAATGGGTAAGCCGTTCATATCTTAAACTCGGCGATTGTTACGCTGCTCTGAAGGATAAGGCGCACGCGAAAGAAATGTACCGGACAGTATTTACCAAGCACCGCGGCGATGATCTCGGGAAAGAAGCATTAACCAAACTCAGGAAGTTGAGATGATAAAAAAGATTTTAATATTTCTGTTTTTATTCTGCGCCGTATCAGTTTACGCGCAGAATGAAAGCTCTCAGAATTCTAACGTAGAACTTCCCGACTTCGTAATAACGGGGAAGGATGTTATATCCGTTCGCAAAGCGCATAAAATTCCCCCGGATTTTGTTTCCACACTATCCGAAGGTTTTCTTAAGCCCGTATTCCCTACCGAGAACCTGGGCGTTAAGGAGGTTTCAACTCCGGTAAAAGGAATTTTAACTACTCTAGATACGCTTAATTTCATCAAAGGAAGTCTCGATTTTGAAGCCGGAGTATTTTCGGTTCCCAAGGCCGACTTTACTTACGCGGCGCCTTTCAGCGGCGGCTTGTTCGAAGGGCACGCTTCGGCGAACAATCAGAGAGCATATGTTGACAACAGCGAAATGTACCGGCTGAACGGCGGTGCAGGGCTTCAATTATTTGTTAAAGACGACTCAAAGTTTCTGCCGGGAAGTAAAATAAATTTTAACGGCGATTTCGGTACTTCCGGTTATAAGTTTTACGGTTCGGCCGATCCTTTAAGAAAGCGTGTGCTGAGCAATGCCAAGTTCGGCGCAGGTATTCAAAATCTGATGGGTAAGTATTTTATATTCTCATTAAGCGCTTCGGATAAATTGAACTCAATTTCCGCAGAAAAATTTTCAGAGAACATGGCGGGAGTACAAGGTTTCGCAAGACTTACACTACCAGCCTTCAATCTTGGATTTGATGTGAATTATAAACGGCAGTCGCTTAGCGATTCACTACTCAGCTCGAGCTCTTACAATTATGCTGCCGTAAAGCCTGTAATGGGACTTAATATCTCAGACGTTCTTAAAGTATCATTCGGAATTAACTACGCAAAATCCGGAGGAAGCAATTTCTTCGCTCCTTATGCGGCGGCCGGATTAAAGCTTAACAGCGCGGTTTCTTTGTACGGTGAGATAGCGCCTAAGGCCGATCTGCTGAGCAGCGGTTATTTTCTTAACCGGAACAGGTTCTTCAGAGCGCAGAACTTCACAAACATATTTTACAAGCAGAACGCGGAATTCGACGCTTCGATAAAATACCAATATTTCACCTACTTCGAGATCGACGGCGGTATAAAATATTTTTCTTCGGATAACCAGCCTTACTTTAACGATGCAGCAGAGAGAGGCATCTTTGATATCGGCACAGCAAGCGCCAAGAGTTACTCGGCATACGCAAATCTTCTTTTTCACCTAGGGCCGTACGGAATATTTTACGGTACAGGAGAGCTCAACACAACAAAGGATCCCGACGGGAATTCGCTTCCGTACTATCCAAAGCTTAAAGCGACGGCTAATTACGGCTACGATTTTAACTTCGGCTTAAACGCGCAGGCTGATTTAATATTTACATCGGGCGGGTACGCAGATATAAAAAATAATACGGCGATAAATCCGTACGTAAATTTAGGTTTAAAGTTCGCATATAAAATACAGCCTCAGTTCAAGCTTATGCTGCAGATAAACAATCTGCTCAACCGTGAAAATTATATATGGAACGGCTACAAAGAACTGCCAATGGATATAAGCGCCGGTGTTAATTATTCGTGGTAACACGAAGGTATTTAATTTTAAAAAGGTTTATTTTATAATTTGATTAAAATATTTTTAGATTAAAAATTATTAGGCCGAAGACTACAGTGAGTACTGATAATTCGGTAAATAAACCGGGAACAAAATGACCAAAGCGGAATTAATAAGAAAAATTGCCAAGCGAAGCGGCGTACCGGATTCGGAGGCGAAAGTATTTTTCGAAATATTCCTTCGGAAGGCATCTGCCGTACTGCAGCCCGGCGAGGCGCTGAAGATACAATCACTCGGATATGTTCAGCTGCGTCAGGGTGTAATTAAGGGAACGGCCTCGCGTTCCGGGAGCGAAATGCTTTATGCCGATCTTATGGTCTACTCGCCGATAAACGGCGATGCGGAATCACATGAAGAAGAAGTAATCTTTAACGTGCCGCAGAATATCCCTGACAAATACAGCGAGATAGAT
>JBJKTB010000183.1:0-5769 GCA_046703345.1 Ignavibacteriaceae bacterium | reverse complement strand
GTTAGGTCCCGTTACGAACATATAACTCGTGTTCTTTACCATAAAAACGAAATCTGTTATCGCCGGTGAATATACGGCACCGCCTGCGCAGGGTCCCAGCACAACCGAAATTTGAGGCACGACTCCTGACGCAAGTGTGTTAAGAAGAAATATATCGGCGTAACCGCCCAAACTAACTACTCCCTCCTGTATCCTCGCTCCGCCGGAATCATTTAACCCGATAACAGGTATTCCTACTTTCATAGCCATGTTCATTATCTTTACTATTTTTTCGGCATGGGTTTCCGAGAGTGATCCGCCGAATACCGTAAAGTCTTGACTGAACAACGCTACCGGCCGGCCGTTAATTTTTGCAAAACCGGTAATTACTCCGTCGCCTGGAATATGCTGCTTCTCTAGTCCGAAATCAGTCGCACGGTGCTGAACGAACATATCAATTTCCTCAAAACTTCCTTCGTCAACTAGCAGTTCAATTCTCTCGCGCGCAGTAAGCTTACCTTTTTCATGCTGGGTGTCAATCTTTGCTTTTCCGCCTCCAAGCAGAGCATTTTGACGTTTTTCGAATAATTCCTTAGTCTTATCTTTCATTTTGAAACCTGCCTGATTTTTACCGAAATGAAAATAAACGTGAGTAAATTCCGAAGCGTAGTAATTGCCGGGTTTTCGTAAGCAGAGCAGAACAACATTAATTTACCATCGAAAAAATAATAAAATAATTTAGAGCATTATTTGATTTCAGACATAAGCGATTCTCCCGCGAATGCCTTCTCTATTTCTTCTTTAACCGACCGAAGATGGGTCTCCCGGTCGGAATCGGCCGCGGTGCCGGTAACTTTTATTTCCTTAATTATTTTTGAGGGCCTGCCTTTCAGAAGAAATATCTTGTCAGATAACGCAATTGCTTCGCTTATGTTGGTTGAAGTTATTACGAATGAAATGTTAAACACTTCTTTAATTTTTAAAATGAGTTCATAAATCTCGGTTCTTGTTAAACCGTGCATATTTTTTAACGAATCGTCAATCAGTATAACCGACGGAGATGCGGCAAGCGCCCGCGCGAGCGAAATACGGAATCTGAATCCGAGACTGCTGTCCTGTGGAAAATGATCTTCATATCCTGTTAGTCCTACTGCATCGATTAATTTTTGAATCTCTGCTTTCTCTTTAGCCCGGCCGCTAATTTGCAGACCTGCGGCAAATAAAAGATTTTCCTTTACGCTCAGCCACGGAAACGATGAGGGCTTTGCAGGTATGAATATAACTCTTCCGTCGGGCTTTTCGAACCTATTACCGTTAAGCAAAACTTCGCCCTCCGAAGGTTTCTCAAGCGCCGCGGAAATTCTAAGAAGCGTTGTCTTCCCCGTTCCGAAGGGCGCCAGAACAGAAACAACATATCCGCCGTTTTTAGGGAAATTGAATTGGAAATTTACGTCTTCGAGTACATGCAGCTTTGAACCCGCCGGTCCAGGAATAAATTTAGATACGTTTCTTAATCCGAACGAACCAGTATATTCGCTCATTCGGCGCTCCAGTGTAAAAACTTATTTTTAAAATATTTTATAATCTGCGTTCCTGCAAATATGATAACTCCGGTAATAAGACACGCGGCAAATAACGCGGAAAGATCTTTATAATCAAGAGCATATCTGAAAACGCTGCCTAATCCGTAGCCTCCTGAAATGTATTCAAATACAATAAGAAACGACCAGAGATAAAGATGAAGACCGTAAATATGTTTGATCAGCTCAGGCTGAGAGGATTTCCATACTATTCGCCGGGCTACAATCGATTTGCCGGCGCCTAAAGATACAGCGGCATCAACGTATTCGCTTTTGGCATGACGTGAAACCTCCTCGAATTTAATTACGATCGAAAAGAAAGAAGCCGCAAATGCGAAAATGAAATCTGCGAACATTTCCCCGCGGAACCAGTATATCAAAAAGAATCCGATCAATATCCCGGGAAGATATTTTGAGAATACATGAAGAGAATCAATGAAATCGCCTAAGTAATGCCGCCGCAGAATTAAGAAACGGCTCAGTTCCTGAACGGCAAAATATGCGACGATCAGCGACAGATACACTGCTGAGACCGAAGTCAGAACATTAGCTAAAAGATGATAAGAATTCCAAAGCGCCGCGAAAGCAAGAAGTACTACAGACGGCCTGGGAAGTATGTTATTTACGGGGAGAATGAATTCGAATAAAACGATCCACAAAATAAAATAGGAAAGGATGAAGAGTGCTGTTTTATTTGATGATGATCGATTCGATATCATATGCGGTTAAATTGTGTTATGATGATTCGCCGCTTAAAAATATTTCAATGTGCGTTTATGAATATATCGAAAGATATCCTTTATAGCAATTCTATGGCGAGTCTGTCTTTCTTTCCTCTAATAAAATTATCTTCGGCTGATTTCATGTACAAACGGGTTCTCGCTCTTCTCTAGACCGATTTTGCTGCTCTCGCCGTGTCCGGGATATATAATCACATTGTCGGGAAGGCTGAATAGTCTTTCTTTAATCGAATCCAGCAGAGTATTAAAATCTCCGCCCCAAAGATCCGTCCTGCCTATGCTGTTTTTAAACAATACGTCTCCGGTAAAACAGATTGCTTCCTTTGCGAGGTAAAGACAGTACTCGCCGGGCGTGTGTCCGGGTGTGTAAAGGAAAGTAATGAAGGAAGAGCCGATTTTTAATTCCAGGTTGCCGTCAATAAAATGATCAGGCAGAGGAGGTTCGTTTATCTTTAGTCCGAATGCGGCGGCCTGTGACTCCGCGCGCTTTATAAGTTCAAGATCTTTCTCCGGCGCGTAATACTCAGCATTATATTTTTTCTTTACGTACCCGCAGCCGAGTATATGGTCTATATGCCCGTGCGTGTTTATAAGATATTTAACGTTCATTAGGTTCTGGGAGATGTAATCTGAGAGTTTTTCCTCTTCGCCGGGATCGGAACAGCCCGGATCAATTACCGCGCACTCTTTTGTCTCCTCATCCCAGAGTACAAAAGTATTTTCTGAAAAAAGATTGAAGACAAACTTCTTAACTACAAGCATGTGAATGCCTTTTATTTGCTGAAATTCTTTTTTACGCGCGAATTTAATTTCTTGATGTAAGTTTTATAATTGTCCTTTACTTCCTCAATTGAATCTCCGCCGAATTTCCGCAGGAAAAATTTTGCGAGGCTCCACGCGAGCATCGACTCTCCTATAACCGCGCATGCAGGCACCGCTACAAAATCGCTCCGCTCTCTTCTCGCGTCAACGGCTTTCATCGTTTTAAGATCTACGCTGTCAATCGGACTCATCAATGTTGCTATCGGCTTCATCGCGGCACGGACTATTATGGGAAGTCCGGTTGATGTTCCGCCTTCGATTCCTCCGGCGCGGTTGGTCTTCCTTCCCAGCACATCGCCTTTGGATATTATTTCATCGTGCGATTCGGAGCCGAATTTGTCTGCCGCATCGAATCCTGTTCCTATAGCCACAGCTTTAACCGCGTTGATTGACATTATAGCGTGGGCAATCTCCGCATCAAGTTTTGTATCGTAATGAACAAAGCTTCCCAAACCAACCGGAACACCTGTCGCAACCACGTAAAATGTTCCGCCCAGCGTATCGCCTCTCTTCTTAGCGTTCTTTATCCTGTTAATTACACGTTTCTCGTGCTCGGCTTCCAGTACCTTTACTTCGCTCTTATCCGAACGCTCGGAAAGATCCCAGCCCCTAAATCCCTTGGGCAGATCGTTGTTGAAAAGATTAACGGCGAAATTGCTGCTCGGGTAAATTCCGCCGATGCTTTCGACAAAGCTTCCGATTGAAATACCGAATTCCTCCAGAAACTTTCTTGCCACCGTACAGGCCGCTACTCTTGCAGCTGTTTCTCTCGCACTCGATCTTTCTATTGAATTACGGATATCGTTAAAATTATATTTTGTTACTCCTACCAAATCCGCGTGTCCCGGCCTTGGGATGGTAATTTTTTCAACCTTCGCTGTGCGTTTATCCGGCGTCATCTTCTCTGTCCAGTTCTCCCAGTCGCGGTTTTTAATAAGCAGCGAAATCGGTGAGCCTAAAGTTTTTTGGAACCGAATACCGGATAGGATCTCCGCCGTATCAGTTTCTATTTTCATCCTTAATCCCCTGCCGTATCCGGCCTGTCTTCTCTTAAGATGAAAGTTTATATACTCATTTTCAATCTTAAGGTTGGACGGAAAACCCTCTATAATCGCGGTCAATGCCTTGCCGTGGGATTCTCCCGCGGTGAGAAATCTAATCATCTTTTCTCCGGAAATATTATTTGTCTAACAAAATTTACTCAATGAATTTTTATACTGCTTAATGCGGACCACTAATTAAATAAATTGAAAGAAGTGCCGGAATAAATACGGACCCCGAATGACCAAAGTCGCTCATTCACTCCGGTGTGCAAATATAAAAAAAACGCCCGAATATTCGGGCGTTTACGAAAAATATTTTCACATTTTTATTTGTTTGGGATTTCTAATCCTATGAAAAGGCTGTTCCCTTTTATATCCTGAACTTTCATCAATACAGCCGAGCCCTTTTTCTCTTCGATCAGTTTTTTGAACTGCTCTACATTTTTCACAGGCTCTTTGTCTACTTCCGTAATTACCAGTCCTTTGTATAGATTCTGATTCTGCGCCTCGCTGTATGCCTTTACATCTGATACCATAACACCGTTGGATACTTTATAACTATTCATGTCCTGATCAGATAGGTTAGTTACGGTTAATCCTATATCGTCAAGCTTAACGGTATTTACCGATGCGCCGTTATCTTTATTTGTCTTATCTTTATTAACAACCGGTTCCGACTTGCTTTCCTGACTGTTCTCTTTCAGAGTAACTTGTCTCTGAATCGTCTTTCCGTTTCTGTAAATCGTTAAGGTAACTTTCTGTCCGGCTGTCTTTGTAGCTATTATGCTCTGAAGTTCGTTTGTTCTGTTTATAGGCTTGCCGTCTACTTTAAGTATAACATCGCCGGCCTTTATGTCTTCTTTGGAAGCCGCGCCGCCCGGAACTATTCCCGAGATTATTACTCCCTCGGGTTTGCTTAAGCCGAGAGATTTTGCCATCGAGTCGTCTATATCCTGTATCTGAACGCCGATGTATCCGCGTGTTACTTTTCCGTAAGCAATCAGTTCCTTAGCAACAGATTTAACTATATTGATCGGAATTGCGAAACCGTATCCTATAAATCCGCCTGCGCTGGAAGCTGCAATTGCGGAATTAACTCCGATAACCGCGCCGGAAAGATCAACGAGAGCGCCGCCGCTGTTGCCCGGATTTATTGCCGCGTCGGTCTGGATATAATCTTCTATACCGTAGCTGTTGTTAATTAAACCTAGATGACCTCTTCCCAACGCGCTCACTATTCCGGCGGTAACAGTAGATCTAAGTGAAAGCGGATTTCCTATCGCCATCACCCATTGCCCTACTTTCAGGCTGTCCGAATCGCCTAGATAAGCCGCCGGCAGATCCTTGGCGTCAAATTTAATTACTGCAAGATCGGTCAGCGGATCGGTGCCGATAACCTTAGCCGTAAATGTGCGCTGATCATATAACCCCACCTTAACCGACGTGGCGTTTTTAACAACGTGATAATTTGTTACAATGTAGCCGTCGGGCGATATAATTATACCGCTGCCTGAACCTTCTTCTTCTTTAGGCATGTCCTGGAACGGGAAAAAGAAAAGATTGCCGTGCGGGTTGTCAGTCTTGGCAACCACGGTAATTTGTACT
>JBJKTB010000182.1:0-3551 GCA_046703345.1 Ignavibacteriaceae bacterium | reverse complement strand
AAATAATCAAAGACAAACAAAGTGTTTTCATTTTAAATTCTCATTTTAATGTTGCAGATTCGAACCTTGTTTTTCAAGGCTAAGGTCAACTTTTTCGATTATTCCGCCTTTGTTCAGAATAAAGCTTACTATATTATGGTCATAGTCAATCTTTGTTAGATAGCCAAGATAAACCGGCTGGCCTTCCCAAAGCAGGTATGTTTTCCCGCGGCTGTCCGAAAGAAACGCGCCTTGGGGAATAAGAGCCAGAAGTTTTGCTCCCTGTACGTCAAGAAGGTTATTTACATTCGGCGGAATTTCCGTTCTTATCAACGGGAAAAAGAAATCATATAAAGGTTTTGCATTCAAATCATTTTCCACATATTCCTTTGTAGAAAACCTGTTATTGGTTGAATAGAATACATCAACAAGCATATTATAATTGACCAGAAAATTGGGCAAGCCGTCTTTATCGGTCGTGATGTAATTTGTAAGAGTGAGGGTTTTAATTTTTTTCAGTTCCTTGCTCTGTTCGATCGAGTAAATAAGGCTGTATAAATCGTTGAACTCGCCTCCACCGGTTACCTTATATTCGTAATAATAAAACTCTTTATCCTTTTTCTGATTCATAAATTCTACGTCTGTCTTCGTATCCTGCGAGAATCCGGAGCTAACCTGATTCACAAAGTGAAAGAAATTTATAGACGATAGCTTTTCCGGGATATTAAACTTTCTTGATGCAAGCACCGAATCCAGAATGCCGGCTTTTTCCTGAAGGTCTTGATACTGCTTAGTCAACTCAGCAGTGTTATAGCGCGTAGCTTTTAACTGATCGAGTTTCTTTGTTTTTTCCTTTAACGAACCGCGCTGAATTATATAGATGTAAGAACCGCCGGCGATTAGCAGTAAAAGCAATACACCTAAGAGAGCCAGCGTATTCTTGGTTTTTCTGTTCATTTTGAATTCCTTTCAAAATTTGAAAGGCTGAAAATTAGGTTGAACTTATAAGTGTTCTTGTTTCTTATTGCCTCGTAATTAACGCTTTTCAATTCAGCCGATTTTATTGAATATGCGAACTCGGTCAGAACATCCTTAGAAAGCGAATAACCCTCACAATAAACCTTGCCGGTTTCGTCTTTGGCAAGCTTTGTAATCCAGATATTTTTCTTCCCGGCTATGAATCCGGAAACCTCGCTTAGAAGGTTCGACCATACTCCCGTGCCGACGGAGGCAGAATCCAGAATAGTCTGCGTCTGAGAGAATCCGTTAATCTTTGCCTGGAGAGTGGAAATCTTATCGAGGATAGCCTGGTTCTGCTTCATTAAATATGTCTGCTCGGCTATCTGGTCGTCAAGCGTTTTAATTTGTTTCTGATTTATTAATATCCGCTGTGTAATGAAGAATGCAGCAACAAACAGAAGCGGCAGAATGGCAAATCCGTGCCACGCAAATTGAAATATTTTCTGATCTTCCTTTACATATCTGGGAAGAAGGTTAATACCTGAATAGGTTTTTTCAAGCTCGTCGAAATATTCCTGCGCAACCGAAATCGGCACGCTGAATGAGGAGAGTCTCTCTTTCGTTTGAGCATCTACCGTTGCAGTATCCAGCTCACTAAACTCGAGACGCGATACGTTAGCTTCCGGGAAAGTTCCGTAAAAAGAAAGTATAAGGTTTTCTGAATCGTCTTCGCCACAGACTATGATATTATCAAGAGAAGATATCCCCCCGTTTTCCATCTCGAGCAATATCTTCGAAAAATATACATCATAAGTGTGAAGATTGGCAGTACCTATATCAAGCGTAGTACCGATATGCTTAAGTTTTCTTCCCTGCAGAAAAATCAGTTTACTGTATTCTTTTCCGATATATACTATAAGCGACTGGTCATCAGGAAAGAATTTTTTCCTTTTTGCAACATAATATGCAAGCGAAATTTCCGCGCTCTTAACGCTCGGTATTTTGTAGTACCTTTTGCCGTTATGGTTGGCGAGAGCATTAATTAACTTAATGCATCCCACTTCCCCGCTTAGGAATACCGCCAGCAGCGATTTATCGGCAAGCTCAACATAACCAAGATTTTCCTTATCTACGGTTATATTTTTAGCCTCCTGTATATCAAGCGCAATTTCCTGATTAACTTTTGCCGATTTCCCCAGCTTTGAAGGATCAAAATTGTGGTAGTAGATTGCAGGCTCGGTCAAAGCCGTAACAAACATACTTTTGTTAAGATTAAATTCTTTCAGGGCATCGTTCATCAGACTTACGCTCGATATAGCCATTGTTTCAGACATCGAAGTCTGCTGATCGCCGACTCCCTCCAAAGCCAGATCATCTCCTTCAAGTTTTAATCCGGAGATTTCGGCTTCCATTCTCATGGAAGGCTGAACTATATCGAAAGTAGCGGCACGCAAAATCTTTATTTTGTCTTTTTCTTTTTCCGCAACAATAAGCTTAGTGTCGCTGCCTTCGCAGTATGTAAATATAACGGGTTTCATTTATACGGCCGATAAAATTTGCTGAATTCGTGTTTTGTTGTTTGCAAAGGCAATTGCATTGTCTAATGAGATTTGCCTGCTAAGATACAGCCTTTTTAAATCCTGTTCCATCGTTGTCATTCCCATTTGAGAGCCTTGATTTATCATCATATAAATTTCGCTTGTGTTGTTGTTCTTTATGGCGGCTTTAACGCTAGGAGTAACTATCAATACTTCTTTTGCCAGTACTCTTTTGCCGTCTAAACTCGGAACAAGTTTTTGAGATACTATTGCAACCAAAACATCGGCTAGTCGGTTTCTTACTCTTTCCTGTTCCGACGGGTGAATTTCAGCCACGATTCTGTCTATGGATTCAACTGCCGATGAAGTATGCAGAGTTGAAAAAACTTTGTGACCAGTATCCGTTACTTCAAGGGCAGACATTATTGTATCGGGATCTCTCATTTCACCTATTACTATAATATCAGGGTCCTGTCTTAAAGACTGAATTACGCCTTCCTTGAAACTTAAAACATCTCTGCCCACTTCCCTATGTTTTATAATTGATATATTGGATTTATGAACGTACTCAATAGGCGAAGCAACAATTACAATATGAGCAGGGTCCATTTTATTATGCATATCTATTATAGCATCCAATGTGGTTGATTTTCCTGAACCGGTAATTCCGGTTACCAATGTCAAACCGAATTTTATATACGAATGACTCAGCGTCTTAACCACATTTGGATGAAACCCCAAACTTTCGACCGGACGTATGTTGGCATTAATCGCCCTCATGTTTAGGGTAAGCGTATCGAGATCGAAATATGCATCGGCTCTGAAACGTACATCAACGTTCTTCCTTTCGTATAGAAACGTGTAACTGAAATCCAAGTTCTTAGTAACGTTTAAATATTTTCTTTGATTTGCGTTAAGCAAATTTACAATTATAACCGCAGACTCATCGGTTGAGAAATTAGGAAGCTCCTTCACTCTTTCTTTCTTTCCATAAATTCTCATCCAAATAAATCCGCCGTTGCCGTGGCCGCCGATTTCTATATCCGAAGCATCTCGCTCAATCATCCCCGTTAA
>JBJKTB010000181.1:0-6333 GCA_046703345.1 Ignavibacteriaceae bacterium | reverse complement strand
ATTCTGTCGGCCCGTTTAAGTCGTTCTTCCCTAAAGAAAGTTAAATATCTTTCAAGTTCGGAATTATCGGGCTCGAAGAAGTAGGCAAGAATATGAATCTCCTTGTCCTGAAGATCGGAACTGATTTCCAAGCCGGGTATAACTTCAATACCAATTTTCTTACCGATCTCAATTGCTTCAGGAATTGCCGCTAAATTATCGTGATCTGTAACGCTTAAAGTTTCAATTCCTGCATCCTTGGCATTAATGAGGAGTTCTTCAGGAGAGTAGAACCCGTCAGAATACGAAGTATGCGTATGTAAGTCTACTTTCCCGTTCATTATTCCGAATTTCTTTATGATTAACTGTAGAGTTCTTTAAATTTTTCGTAGTCCAGTATCCTAAGCTTCGAGCCGTCTAGTTCTACGAGGCCTTTTTTCGCAAACGAATGCAAAGTACGAGAAATTGTTTCCCGAGATGTTCCTGCCATATTTGCCAGATCATGCTGGAAGGGAAGCTTTTCTATTTCTACTGTACCTTGTTTTATTTTTCCCAGATCGTCGGCAAGCTGAAGAATAACTGTAGCGACTTTGCCTTCAGCATCTTTAAGTGATAAAGATTTTATTTTCATATCTGCAGAGCGAAGTCTCTGAGTAAGTTCCTGAAGAAGCGCAATTGCCACTTCCGGATGGCTGTGCAGCAGGCCCAGAAATTCACTCCTCTGAATTATAAACAATTCCGAATCTTCCATCGCTGTCACGTTAGCAGATCTTGCTAGACCGTCTAAAATGGCCATTTCGCCGAAGAAATCCGATTCCCCTAAAATTGTTAAGATAACCTCTTTACCATCGTCGCTTACACGGGATACTTTTACTTTTCCGTCAATAATAACAAACAATGCGGATCCAGTCTCATGTTCGAATAATACAACTGAATCTTTTGCGAATGCTTTTCTAATGCCTAATTTGGATATTTGCTCAAGTGTATTGTCTTCCAATTCGGAGAAAATGGGAACATACTTAAGAAAATCAATACTTTCCTGCATCTTTGTTCCTCCATGTTAATTGTTGAAATATAAATATATAATTGAAGTTCATGAAAGTCAACTTGAGCAATTTGAGCTTAAATTTGCTCATTTATTCGTAATCCCGTCGTTATAGAAGATAAATCGGCCGTATTATACAGAAAAATCGATGGACTATAAGCGGTGTTTAGTTTCTGGCGCTCTCCTGCCCAATTCAACAGACTAATATAATAAGGTAGAATAACATTGCTTTTTTAGATGTATGTGTCTATTTTTGGTATCTTAAATATTTAATCAAATACTGGAGATGAATGCGCTATGCCGATGATGGCAAAGATGAGGAGTTTAGCCCCGGCTTTTATTGTGGGAGTCGGTCTTATATTCGTTCTTTTCATGATACTTTCCGATTCAAACGTAATGGAGGTATTCGGCTTAAGAACTAACAATGTCGGGTCGGTGAACGGAACCAAAATCACTTACCAAGAATTTGCGAAAGCAATGGACAATGAAAGAGAAAATTATAAACAGCAGACCGGCAAAGATGTTCCCGATGAGAACAGTCCCCAGTTCCGCGATCAGGTTTGGGACGCAATGGTAACTCAGACTCTTCTCGCCGAAGTAGTTAAGAAATACGGAATATCAGTTTCTGATGATGAGATAAGAAGTATAATCCTTGGACCCAACCCGCCGGATTTCCTTAAAAGGAATTTCATCGATTCTACCGGAAAGTTCAACAGAGAACTTTATCTTAACGCACTGTATAACCCTCAGAATGCGCAGCCATTAATTCAAGCCGAACAGGTTATTAGACAATCTCAGCTTAACCAGAAACTCCAGAGCATGCTGCTTGCTTCGATAACCGTAAGCAACGCGGAGGTCAGAAGAGCCTTTATTGATCAGACTACAAAACTGGATGCGCAATTTGCATTGGTCGGTCTTAATCAGTTCCCTGATTCCGAATTTAAAATTTCTGAAAACGATTTAAAAGATTATTACAATAATCATCTCGACAAGTATCAGATTAAAGCTCAGCGTAAACTTAAATTTGTTCTCTTTAGAAACGTTCCTTCGGCAGCCGACTCTGATAACGTAAGGATGGATCTGGAGGCGGATCTCGATCAGCTTAAAAACAACGATACTACTACTTTCAAATCACTAATTGATACTTATTCTTCGGTTCCTTATTCTAAAGATACTCTTGAAATATCTGCCTTCCCTGAAGCCGCCGCCGCAAAGCTTTGGGACGCCAAATCCGGCGCCATTATAGGACCTTATGCTTCCGGTGAAGGTTATGTAGTTTATCATTATCTCGGCTCTGTTCCTTCAAAGGAAACTTTCGTGAAGGCCTCTCATATACTTATTAACCAGTACGGTAGCGACGAGAAAAATTTGGCCGAAGCAATGAGCATTTACTATCAGCTTAAAAAAGGCGCTGACTTCGCAACTCTCGCAAAGGAATATTCAAAGGACCCTGGCAGCGCGGTTAAAGGCGGCAATCTCGGCTGGTTCGGCAAAGGCCAAATGGTACCTGAATTCGAAAAGGCCGCTTTCTCGGGAGCCATAGGCGAGGTTCAGAAACCTATTAAAACAAATTACGGCTATCATATTATTAAAGTTACCGGACGCACTAATAATAAATTTATCGTAGAAAGATTGGTAAATCCGATCACTGCTTCCTCAGCTACTAGAGATCAGCAGATGAGCAACGCAAAAGACTTTGCTTACATCGCTAAAAAAGACGGGTTCGATAAAGAAGCAAAACTTATGAACTATGTTGTTCAGGAAACTCCTTCTTTTACAAAGGATGCATACTACGTTCCTGGTATAGGCGTAAGTAAGAATATTATAAAATTTGCTTTCGACAATAGCCTGAATACTATCAGTGAGCCGTTCACAGTTGCCAACGGTGCGGTTGTTGTTGAGATCTCGGGAATTACAAGCGCCGGCGTTAAGTCGTTCGATCAGGTAAAAGATCAGATCAAACCGCTTGTTCTGAGAGAGAAAAAATATGAGAAGGCGGAACAGGCAGCTCAAAATATAATGCAGAAAATCGGAAATGATTTAACAAAAGCGCCTTCTGTCGATCCGAAGGCAACCGTAGATACCACGGGTACATTCGGTTTAAATCAGTCGATACCCAATGTCGGAATTGACTACGCATTCAGCGCCGAAGCGATGAAAGCACCGCTTAATAAAGTTGACGGACCCGTTAAAGGCGAGAAAGGATATTATCTTATAAAAGTATTATACAGAACGCCGTTCGATTCCACGGCATTCTCCGTTCAGCGTACAACTATTTTAGACAACCTGCTGCGGCAGAAAAAGAATTCCTTCTTCTCGCAGTGGCTTGCAAATCTTAAAAAAGATGCCAGCATAGACAACAATCTGAGCCAGTTCTACGGCCAGTAAAAATTGAAAACGCTGTTATTTCAAAACCCCCGTGCGCTAACCGACGGGGGTTTTTAGTTTTTAATTAAAAAGTGGCTTTGATCTAATTTTTTTTTCATATTATCATTTAGGCTTTGCAAGAATGATATGCGGAAAAACTATTATAAATATCTGCTCACAGTGCTTTCATTAATTTTGCTGCCGTGTACATTTATATACGCGCAGTATAACGGGAAGAATTTCAGTATCGGTATAAACGCCGTATACACAACCACTGCAAGAATATATCCTTATCCGAATTCCTCCGATGTTATTTTGAGAAACGTTACTTTCCCGCTGAGCGACATTTTTAATCCGGCCGTTGAGATAAGATACCGTTTGAGCGATGAGGTGCTTCTGGGTTTTAATACAGGGTATATGAGTAAGACGGCTGAGGGAAATAACCTAACCGTTTTTTCAGGAAACCGAACCGTTGCAATAAAAGTGCAGGACGGATTTAAACTCATTCCGTTTGAATTGTCATGTTATTACATTCTGCCGTTTTCAACGGAACGCTTTAAGTTTTTGATGGGCGGGGGCGGCGCATATTATTACGGAAAGCAAATCCGAAATTTCGGGAATGCCGCAGTCATCAGCAGGGAAACAAAAATCGCCTACGGAATACAAGTCTCGGTGTCTATGGATTATCTTATTACGCCTGTTCTTGCTTTTCATGCGGCTATGAAATTCCGCGATCCGCAATTTACCGTGAACAACACCTACACCCGTCAAAAAGTAACATACAACGGCAGCGTCTACGAACTGGCACAACAGTCGTTTACTTCCAAAGTTAATGTTGACGGAGTAACTTTTCTGATGGGTTTTGCATATTCTTTTTAATTTTGTATTCTCCATCTGCTCTGAGTAAATTAATCGTCTAAATTTTTATTTTTAGATTTTATTTTTATTCCGCCAATTTATTCGAAATATTTTTACTAATGAAGAAGATAATATATTTAACCGGATTTATGGGATCTGGCAAGAGTACTATCGGCCCAATACTTGCCAATACGCTCGGATGGGATTTTTACGACCTTGACAAGGTTATTGAGGAAAACGCCGGTGAAAAAATTACAGAAATATTTCAGAAACACGGCGAAGAGTATTTTAGAAAAACAGAGACCGAACAGCTCGCTAATCTGTCAAAAGGAGATAAATTAATCATCTCGCTTGGGGGAGGAACAATAACGGTTGACAAAAACCTGGAGCTGATGAAGTCTGCCGGCAAAATAATT
Source organism: Ignavibacteriaceae bacterium (assembly GCA_046703345.1). GTDB lineage: Bacteria > Bacteroidota > Ignavibacteria > Ignavibacteriales > Ignavibacteriaceae > FEN-1297. Next base: position 1,668 of record JBJKTB010000181.1, on the reverse strand, counting down.
TATCTAAAAATTTCTCCTGAAGCGGCTTACGAAAGACTTCGTTTTAAAAGGGACAGGCCTATTTTAACCAGAGACGGTACGGTTAATCTGGGACGCGAGGAATTTATAAATAAGCTGCAGAGTCTGATTGACTCGAGAGAAAAATTTTATCTGCAGGCGGATATCCACATAGATACGGATAATGTTCCGCTAGGCAGAACAATTGACAAACTCGCGAAAATCATAACCCGGGAACCATAGAGAAACAAAATTGAAAGGAATCTGAAAAAATTGAAAGAAATTAAGGTAACGCTGGAAAATGAGTCTTATCCCATCTTGGTGGGAAAATCCATCCTGAAAAAGCTTAACGGCGAAATCCTGAAGAGAGGATTGTTTGCTAACATATTCGTAGTGGCTGACAGGAATGTACTGAAATACCACCGCGATAAAATTCAGAAAGCATTAGTTTCCGGGAAAAATAAAATAAATTTTTATACGATGGCGCCTGGTGAGGAATCCAAGTCGTATATCGGTTTGAATAAAATTTATTCTTCTCTGCTTAAGCACGGTTACGGCAGGGATACACTTCTTGTTTCAATCGGAGGAGGAGTAGCCGGCGATCTTGCGGGTTTTGCCGCATCAACATACATGAGAGGAATTCAGCTGGTACACGTCCCTACAACGCTTCTGGCTTGCGTGGACAGCGCCGTAGGCGGAAAGACAGGGATAAACTTCGACAAAAAAAAGAATATGATCGGAACTTTTTATCAGCCGAAATTCGTACTGGCGGACATCGAGTTCCTTTCTTCTCTTCCGGCTAAAGAAAAAATTTCCGGGATAGGAGAAATTATAAAATACGCCTATCTAGCCGACGAGGAGTTTTACCGTTTTGTTTCTAAAAACATAAATAAAGTTTATGCCGGAGATAACCGTGTTCTGGAAGAAGTAATAACCAGATCGGCTTCAATAAAAGCGGCAGTTGTAACTCAGGACGAGAAAGAATCCGGGCCGAGAAAAATTTTAAATCTCGGGCATACCTTTGCGCACGCATTCGAGACTGAACTGAACTTCCGTGTTAAGCACGGTGAAGCTGTTATAGCCGGAGTTATATGCGCACTTTTCTTATCGAATAAATTGGGTTTATTAAGCGGCGCCAGAGCAGAAGCTTTAATGGAGCTTCCCTTGAAAGTAAAACTTCCTAACATATTCCTGAAAATGAACAAAGAAAATCTTTACGGTATAATGCTCTCGGATAAGAAGAACAGAAACGGGAAAATTAAATTTGTTCTTGTAGAAGATATCGGCAGTATTGTGCTGGATGCCGAGTCGGTGAAGAGTGATGTTTTTTATGCCGTCGACAGGATGCAGGAGCTGCTCAGTTTGCAATGAGATATCTTTAATCCGCCCATTACATTTTCGATGAAGAAAATCCGTCAAGTAGTAGAAGATTTATAATTCAGTTTTAAGTTTTGTTATAATCTTCATTAACTTTGCTGAAATACTGATCAAATGGCTAATATTAGCCTCTAAATATTTTAAAAGTCAGACTGATTAATTTCGGACAAAAATTAGATTAGTTTAAAAAGAAGGAAAGCTGTCAGGTTTGAGGGAATAAACCTGACAGCTTTTGTGTGACATTCTGTGGAGGGTTGTTTTTGCTTAAAACTATTTTCTATTTTCACTATATAC
>JBJKTB010000180.1:0-4247 GCA_046703345.1 Ignavibacteriaceae bacterium | reverse complement strand
GCAGTTGATTTACGTCGAGACTCATGTCGAATCGAAAGAAAAAGATCTTCAGTATTTTATTTTAGAGGACATGCTTCCGTCAGGTTTCGAAGCGGTAAAGAACAGAGAAAATTATGAAATAGACGGAGAGAATAATTACGGGACAAGAGCTAATTTTATAATGAGGCCGTGGCCCTGGTTTTACGCCGACAGGGAATACAGGGACGACAGAGTTTCGTTCTTTGTAACCGGTGTAAGGGAAAAAATGGATTTCGATTATATAATCAGGGCTGAGATCCCGGGCTCTTTTACCGCGCCTCCCGCCAGGGGATATTTGATGTATTATCCTGAAATATACGGCAGCAGCAAAGAGTTTAAAATTAAAGTTAAGGATAATCTTAACTAAGCCGGATATTTCCGGAATCCCGCCGGACAGCAAACCCGGCGGGGTGACTTGGCCGGCGGAAAGTGAGCAGATCAACCGGATGAAAATTGAACGTTAAAGATAAAACAAGGCGTAATTTCTCAATTTTCGTCGAAAGACATCCTTAATCGTTGAATATATAAACATTTATAGCAAAAATTACCCTTCAAAATACCGTCTAAAACTACCTTCTCGATATTAAGAAGAAAATAAACTTCGCTCTTCCTAATAATGATAAGCAACTCACAAGATTGACTCATAATCCAACTTTTTCCCCATTGGCATATATATTGCCAATTTTAAAGCAAATGTATAAATAAATAATTAATAGTATAAAATTATGATTAAAGGAACAGTTACTATCGAGCGGGACATATGCAAAGGCTGTGAACTTTGTATTGTCGCATGTCCGCAGGACAGTCTGGGATTATCGAGCAAGATCAATATACACGGTTACCGCTATGTTGAGCTGAAGCAGGATAATTGTACCGGATGCATCAATTGTGCTCTGGTTTGTCCCGACGTAGCCATAACGGTGTATCGCCAGCCAAAATCGGCTTTGAAGAAAGCCGGATAATTCCCGGGCTCCACTCTTATAGTCTTTAAGGTTATACTAATAAACAGGTTTTAATAATGGAACAAAAACGTAACGGAAAAAACGATGCCCGTCTGATGAAGGGCAACGAAGCATTAGCCGAAGCGGCAATACGCGCAGACATAGACGCCTACTTCGGTTATCCGATTACTCCCCAGTCTGAAGTGCTCGAGTACTTCACGCGGGAGATGCCGAACCGGCACGGCATAGTACTGCAGGCCGAGAGCGAAGTAGCATCAATCAATATGATTTACGGGGCGGCCGGCGCGGGCGGAAGAGTAATGACGTCTTCCTCAAGCCCTGGCATAAGCCTAATGCAGGAAGGAATATCTTACATTGCTTCCGCGCAGCTTCCTTGCTTAATTGTTAACGTTAACCGCGGAGGACCGGGACTAGGTACTATCCAGCCTTCGCAGGGAGTTTATTTTCAGGCCACTAAAGGTGGCGGACACGGGGACTATCATCTGATAGTGCTGGCTCCTTCTTCGGTTCAGGAGATGGCTGATTTTGTTTTCGACGCTATTCGCCTGGCCGAAAAATACAGGAACCCCGCAATGATTCTTGCCGACGGGGCTCTGGGGCAGATGATGGAAAAGGTCATTCTTCCGGAAGAAGGCTCTCTGCCGAAACCGGAAACGAAATGGGCGACCGTAGGTAAACCTGCATCCAGGGAGAGAAATATAATCACTTCTCTTTTCATCGAACCTGAAAAGATGGAGAAGATTAACTTCGAACTTCAGGAGAAATACAATAAACTGCAGGATGAAGTAAGATTCGAAGAAATCGCACTCGAAGACGCCGAGATAGCCCTGGTAGCTTTCGGGCTCTCGGCTCGAGTGTGTCAGAAGACGGTTGATCTTGCTAGGGAAAAAGGAATTAAAGCCGGGCTTCTGCGCCCGATTACTTTGTACCCGTTTCCTAAAAAAGTATTGTCCGAACTTGCCGGGAAAGTTGATCTAATGCTCGTGGTAGAAATGAACGCAGGGCAGATGGTAGAAGACGTTGCCCTTGCGGCGGGCGGAAAGTGCCCGGTTGAATATTACGGCAGAATGGGCGGCATGATTCCGTCGCCTGAAGAAGTGCTTGAAGCACTTGAAAAAATTATGGATAAACTCGGCATTAGTCAGGATGAGGAGGTAGCCCATGCAAAATGAGACTTTAATAGAAGGGTTTGAAGTAGTTTACAAAAAGCCTTCCACCTTAACCGAGACACCGTTTCATTACTGTCCCGGCTGCGGGCACAGTGTTGTGCACAGAGTTATAATGGAAGTTGTTGAGGAGATGGGAATTCAGGAAACTACAATCGGCGTAGCGCCTGTAGGATGTTCGGTTTTTGCTTATCATTATATGGATATTGATATGCAGGAAGCCGCGCACGGCAGAGCCAGCGCGGTAGCTACAGGCATCAAAAGAATTCATCCCGATAAATTTGTATTCTCTTATCAGGGAGACGGCGATCTTGCAGCGATAGGCACAGCGGAGACAATACATACGGTTAACCGCGGCGAAAACATAATGATGATATTCATCAACAACGCTATTTACGGTATGACCGGCGGACAAATGGCGCCTACTACTCTTCTCGGACAGATAACTTCTACTTCTCCGTACGGACGAAATGCCCAGGCTATAGGATATCCGCTGAAGATTACAGAGCTGCTGGTTCCGCTTCCGGGCGCTTATTATGTTACGAGGCAGTCGGTTCATTCAGCCGGCGCTGTACGAAAACTTAAAAAGGCTATCGAGAAAGCTTTCGAATATCAGAAGCTGAACCGCGGTACTAGTTTTATAGAAGTTGTTTCCAACTGTCCTTCCGGCTGGAAGCTGACGCCGGTTGAAAGCAACAAGTGGCTGGAGGAAAACATGTTTCCTCTGTATCCTCTCGGCGATCTTAAGGTGCCGCCGAAAGAATAGTAATCCTTTTGAAATAGACATTTAATTCCTGCTGCGCAAAAGGCGGCGGGAATTAAATTAAAAAATTAGAGGAATTAAAAAATGCAAAGTGAACATGAAATAATTTTTGCAGGCTTCGGCGGTCAGGGAGTACTGTCGATGGGGCAGATTATAGCATATTCGGCAATGATAGAAGAAATGGAAGTAAGCTGGATGCCGACTTACGGCCCCGAGATGAGAGGCGGAACGGCAAACTGTATAGCTATAGTATCGCCCGCAAGAATCAGTTCGCCCATAATTTCGAAGTTCGAATCGGCAATAATACTCAATCAGCCGTCGCTCGAAAAATTTGAAAGCGCGGTTAAGCCGGGCGGGCTGCTGCTTTACGAGCAGTCGACAATTATTAATCCGCCGACGCGTACGGATATTGAAATACTTGCGGTACCCGCAAACGAAGAAGCTCAGAAGCTGCAGAAAAAGCAGGTTGCAAACATGGTGATGCTGGGAGCGTTTCTTGAGAAGCGGCCTATAGTAAAAATAGAAAACGTTTTAAAGGCGCTTAAGAAAGTACTGCCCGAAAGGCATCATCATCTTATACCTATAAATGAAAAAGCTCTTCAAATAGGAGCCGGAATAGCAAAGGAAGCCGAACAGGCGATTATTCAACAATAAGACTCATGTAACAAGTGAGGTGCACCGTGAAGGAAAATGAAGTAAAGTGTATGCATGCATGTAAGAACACCTGCGCAATGCTGAACGAGGCGCTGCGTAAAGAGGCGGCAATTGTGCGCTTCTACGAGAATATGCTGGAGGAATGTAATCTTCCGGAGGTCCGGAACTTTATAATCGATTCCGTAGAAGAGAAGAGACAGGGGATCCTTCGCATCATCCAGAAACTGAATGAGATTCATGCGCGGTCCCAGGTTGTGGACGGCATGATTTCAAGTTTTAATAATATAGACGGGTAAGTATTTACTGTACTTACCTGTTTATCATTAATCCCTTTAGCACTTTCCGGCAATATGCTTACCGCAAATTTGACATGTGGAATAGGAATGACTATATTAGTAGCCCGAAATTAAATTTATCTGCTGATAGATGATTAATTTTGTGCATTCCGGTTCTATCGGGATGCGGTTAAAGTTGAAAAATAAGAGTTCTTAAAAATTTAGAAATTATACATCGCGGGGTGGAGCAATTGGTAGCTCGTCGGGCTCATAACCCGAAGGTTGTAGGTTCAAGTCCTGCCCCCGCTACTAAAAATAAAAAATCCCGGCTTCTTTAGCCGGGTTTTTTATTTTAAATAGTGATCAGGGCAAGATTGAGAAGAAGTTGAGGAGCAAAGCGACGAAATCC
>JBJKTB010000179.1:0-6157 GCA_046703345.1 Ignavibacteriaceae bacterium | reverse complement strand
AGTTAGCTTCAACTATATTCCACGCGGCAAAATTGCTGCTGCCTACGTATAGCACTTTTCCTTCTCTCACCAATTGCTCCATTGCCTGCCAGATTTCCTCCCATGGTGTTTCTCTGTCAACGTGATGCATCTGATATAAATCTATATGATCAGTCTTCAGTCTTCTCAGACTGTCTTCGCAGGCCTTCTTAATATGATAAGCGGAAAGCTTTGACTCGTTAAGGCTGTCCCCCATCTTGCCGAAGACCTTTGTAGCGAGAACGATTTTGTCTCTCCGTCCTCCGCCCTGTTCGAGCCAGCGGCCGAGAAGTCCCTCGGTAAATCCTACTCCTTTATCGTTGCCGTAAACATTTGCGGTATCGAAGAAGTTGACTTCGAGTTCGAGCGCGCGGTCCATTATCTTAAAGCTGTCGGGCTCGGAAGTATATGATCCGAAATTCATTGTTCCGAGACATATTTTACTAACTTTAAGTCCTGTTCTTCCAAGATGTGTATGTTTCATATTTATCCTCCGTATAATGGAAATTATCTTTTAATAAAAATCTATTTAAATGATCATATGATGGGTAATAAACTAATTCAAATATTACGAAATCAGAATTGTTCGCAGGTGATTTTCATAACATTTTTCTAAATGCTGTATATAATTTTTATTCAGGATATGAATAAGAATACGGCTGACGAATTTACAAAAGAAAGGCGGATACAGCGATCCGCCCATTCTTTAAAACTTCTCACGGCTTTTAAAGATTTATCTTGTCTCCCGGTACATCTTTGTTTACTTCCTGTTTTACATTGAGCTTGAAGATGTTTGCCGGTTTTGTAAGCCTAACAATCTTTACGTTCTCAATACGGCTGAGCGGCACTACCTGATCGCCGTAGCCGTTTGTTCCTTTCTGGCTGGACCAGTACATCAAATATTTTTGGTTGTCTTTATCCACGTACCATCCGAGAAAAACTACCGAATGTCCTAATCCCGCTTTCCAGGAAATATTCATGAAGTCGCCCGGACGCGCATCTTCAGGTTTAATCTGCACTCCCATGTTGCCGTATTGAACAAGAGCGTACTCACTGCCGAATCCGTCGGCATTCCATATTCCCCAGAATTTTATCCAATCGTTTCTGCGGCCGCCGTCGGGTTCCTGCATTCTCATTGCTTCAAGTCTCTTAGGAGAAAGCTTCTTGGCGCCGTTCGGGAATATAAAATCCAATGCGGTTATAAGCACCGCATAAGATGAACCGCTGCAGTAGCTGGTAGTTCTGGGCGGATCAAGCAATGATTTTCCGAAAAGTTTAAGTTCATAACCTACGGGCGATTCGGTTGGCTTAGCTGTCATTCCGGTAAAGTATCCCCCGCCGTCCATCGCATGCGCCTGAACAGAATCGACCGCTCTCAATACATCCAGATTATATCCTTTTGCATATTTGCTGAATATCTTAAAGTGGTTAAGATTGTGCGGATCTTTGGTTATGTCTTCCGGCTTTAGAAGAAGCCATTTGCTGCTTTTATGTTTGTTCTGCTTTTGGCTTTTCGCTCCGGGTGCAAATCCTAAACCGGCAGCTAAAGTAATTATTATTAAAGTTGTAAAAATCCTTGAATATTTAACCATGTCAGCCCCGCTTAGAAGTTTTGTTGTATAAATTTGAATCCAATTTATCTGAGTTCAAAATATAAAAAAGAGGACTCGCATTCAAGGAAAGGAGAAGGAACAGTAAGCTTGAAAGATCAAATAATAATCAGAACCTTTTTACTAATCCTCGCACAGGTTCGCCGTTTAAATATCTGAACACGTTTTCCGCGGTTTTTTTATTTCCTTCTATCATTATGCCCGGAATGATCGCGGAATTATGAGGCGAACCCAAAAAATTCGGAAGATTGAAGAAAGGATATTCAACTTTAAACTCGCCCGAAAGGAGCGGCTCTGACCACCATGCGTCAATGCCCGCAGAGAATCCGGGATGCGATTTCAAATGTTCATAAAGATCTTTCTGATTTATAATCGCACCGCGGGCTACATTTACGAGCACAGCATTCTCTTTCATCAGCAGAAACTCATTCTTTCCTATAAGGTTCTCAGTCATTTCATTAAGCGGAAGTGAGATGATAACAACATCGGAACTTTTTAAAACGTAATTTAAATCCTTTAGAGTACCGATGAAATCTACATTATCTTCGGTTTTCCCGGAAGTATTTATTCCGAAGATCTTCATTCCGAAATTTCTAAGCAGGGCCGCAGCCGCCTTGCCTATGCTCCCGAATCCGATTATGCCGCAAATGCTGCCGCGAAGCGAAAGTGATGACGTCTTCTGATCAAATATTCCATCAGACATTTTTTTATGATTTGCGTTCAGATGCTTAGCTAAAGACAAAATCATCGCAACTGTATGCTCGGCCATTGGCTCCGAATACGCGCCGACATTTGAAGCGATCACGCAGTCTTTCGGAAACAGATTAAAGTTAAGATGATCATAACCTGCGGAAAGAAGCTGCAAAAACTTAAGCGAGCGAAACGCCGAGGCCTCGATGCCGTTTAACTCTCTTTGAGTAAACCAGGCAATCATTATGTCGCTTCCCGAAATTATCTCAGCATGCCGGTCTTCGGGAAAATCTTTAAGATAAACTATTTTGGCCCGCTCTTCAAAATAATTTTTATAGATGTTCCGCTCTTCATCGTTTGTTTTAAAAGTTATTACGATTTGATTTTTCATTATATTATAAAAAGATTAAAGACGGCACCGGGCAGAGAGATGCCGTCCTTAATAAATATTAAATTAAACCTACCTGTTAACTGCCTGCATAGCGCGCTCAGGATAACGCAGCCCTTTTGCAAAGTCTTTCGGAACGGCGTTATTAATTTTTTCAATATCTTGTTTCGTAAGATTTATTTCCGCGGCCTTTGCGTTTTCTTCAAGGTATTTGATACGCTTGGTTCCGGCTATGGGCACGATGTGTTCGCCTTGAGAAAGCAGCCATGCCAGAGCCAGTTGAGGCGGCGTGCAGTTCTTCTCTTTCGCCAGCTCTTCGAGTTTTTCAACAATCTTCATATTATGCTCAAAGTTTTCTTTTTGAAATCTGGGTGAATTTCTTCTGTAGTCGTTCGGCAGGTCATCATATTTCTTAAATGCGCCCGTAAGAAAACCTCGGCCGAGAGGACTGTATGCAACAAATCCGATTCCGAGCTCATCGCATACGGAAAGTATTTCTTCTTCCGGATCTCTTGTCCACAAAGAATATTCGGTCTGCAGTGCAGTAATATGATGAACGGATTCTGCCTTCCTTATTGAATTCGGTGCGGCTTCCGAAAGCCCGAGAAAACGAACTTTGCCTTCCTCAACAAGACGAGACATCGCGCCGACGGTTTCCTCAATCGGCGTCTGAGGATCGACGCGGTGCTGATAATAAAGATCTATTACTTCAACGCCTAGTCTCTTCAAACTAGCTTCGCATGCCTGCTTAACATATTCAGGCTTTCCGTTCACGCCGAGGAAAGAACCGTCTTTCCCGCGAACGTTGCCGAACTTAGTTGCTAAAAACACTTTGTCCCTTATGTTCTTAATTGCCTTACCTACCAAAACTTCATTATCGCCCACGCCGTACATATCCGCCGTATCGAGAAAAAACATTCCGAGTTCAACGGCGCGTTGTATCGTTTTAATAGATTCTTCATCGTTTCTTTCTCCGTAAAATTCGGACATACCCATACAGCCGAGTCCGAGTTCGGATACCTCCGGACCGTTCTTGCCTAACTTTCTTCTTTTAATCATTGTGCCGTTCCTTCCTTATTTAAATATGTATTGAAATAATTTTTGTTCATTATTCGGATTTAATATATGTACCCAGGAAACTTTTTACGAGGGCCCAGGCTTGTTTTGCCGAATCGGGATTGTAGCTAGCTCTGGCGTCGCAGAAGAATCCGTGGTCGGCCTTTGAGAAAACTACGCTGGCGAAAGTTTTTCCGTGCTGCGTGAGAGCATCCGCTACCGCTTCTCTCTGATCTTTGCCGATATGTTTATCCAAGCCTCCCCAGAAAAACAAGTGAGGCGCCTGCATTGCCGACGCTCTGTCCAAAGCCGCGGCGATGCCTCCGCCGTAAAAAGAGACTGCCGCTTTTACTTTTACAAGTGTGTTGCAAAGATATGACACTCTGCCGCCCATGCAAAAACCGATGCATGCAAGTTCATCATTCAACAAATAAGGGCTCTTTCTGAACCAGTCGTAAACTGCTTTAATATCGTTATCAAGACCTTCAACAGTTAATGACTGAACGTAAGGCCTGACTTCCTCAAAATTTTTATAACTTCCTTCAAAACCCTGTACCGTTCTGTGAAACAATTCCGGAGCGGCGGCAATGAATCCTTCACGCGCGAATCTTTCAGTAATATCCCGAATGTGTCCGTTAACTCCGAACGCTTCCTGAAAAACCATAATCCCGGGAAGTTTCTTTTCGGTATCGGGCTGCGCTACATAAACCGACATGGATGTACCGTCGGCAACGTTAAGGCTGACACGCCCGGTTTTTATTTTTTCCATAATAATACGTCCTTTCACGTCTTCTTACTAAAACTTAAAACGGCTTACTAGCAGCTCCGCTGTATGCAGCCGCATCAAAAGTTATCAGAACATTAATATTTTCAGGAATAAATGTTATGGTTAAGGACACATTAATAATTTTTTAATTAAGTTGGATCGGTACTTGATATAAAACGAAACTTCCGGAATCTAAACTTTAGCTCTTTTATATTGTTCGGGCCATCTGACATCAACCCCGAGAGCGGAAGCCGCGTGCAGCGGCCAGTAAGGATCCCGGAGAAATTCTCTGGCCAGTAGAACGGCGTCGGCTTTACCGCTTTTAATTATTAAATCGGCCTGTTCCGGTTTAGTTATCAATCCCACTCCGGCAGTCATTATTCCGGCTTCGGATTTTATGGCTTCAGCAAAAGGAATTTGATAGCCGGGTCCGGCAGGAATTTTCGCGTCGGGTACAAGTCCGCCGGAAGAACAGTCAATCATATCCACTCCCTCCTCTTTTAATCTTCTGCTGAGATAAATAGACTGCGGAAGATCCCATCCGCCTTCCATCCAATCAGTGGCAGAGATTCTTACAAGCAGCGGAAATCCTCCCGGCAGCGCTTCCCTAACGGTACGCGCAATTTTAAGAGGAAAGTTTATTCTGGCTTCCAAACTTCCTCCGTACTCATCATTCCTTTTATTTGTCAGGGGCGACAGGAATTCGTGAAGCAGATAGCCGTGAGCCATGTGAATTTCAATAATCTGAAAACCTGCCTGCAGAGATCTTAAAGCTGCTTCTTTAAATTGACGAATTACATCTTCCATATCCTTAAGGCTCATTTCCTTAGGACCCGGATAGTTGTCGGCGAAAGCCAGCTTCTTCGGGGCCAGCGTTTCCCATGCTCCTTCTTCATCAGTTAAGGCGCCGCTGCCGAGCCATGGTATTTTCGTAGAAGCTTTCCTTCCCGCATGCGCAATTTGAATACCCGGAACTGCACCCTGCGATTTAATAAAATCAGTTATTCTTTTAAACGCCTCAGCATGCTTATCCGACCAAATTCCCAAATCTCCTGGAGAAATTCTGCCTTCCGGAGAAACTGCGGTAGCTTCCGCAATTACAAGCGCGGCGCCGCCGGTTGCTCTACTTCCGAGATGAACCAAATGCCAGTCGTTAGGCATGCCTTCAACGCTGGAGTACTGGCACATCGGAGAAACAAATATTCTATTTTTAAGTTTTAAGTTCCCGATAAAAAGCGGAGAGAATAAATCAGCCATAATTATTCGCAATCCTATCTGTCTGTTTTAGAAAAGATGAAATTAAAAAAATGGACTACCGGCGGTTCATCAGGATAAAAAGCGAATTGACGGTTCCCCCCGCCGGAAGTTATAAATCAGTTTCAATCAAACTGCTTTCCGATATAACTTAACTAACCCAACTAACATGTCAAACTAATCGGAATCGTCAGCAGCTAAAATAATGATTATACTTTAATTTGTAGTTGATTATTAGCAAACGTTGCCTGGTAACGCGGAAGCGCAACCTGCGCGGGTCCTGCAAGCACCTGACCGCTGGTGCTGAATCGCGATCCGTGGCAGGGGCAAGTAAAAACCTGGCTGCCGGCATCGAATTCGGTAATAGTACAGCCC
>JBJKTB010000178.1:0-16502 GCA_046703345.1 Ignavibacteriaceae bacterium | reverse complement strand
GAAGCCTCTTCGGCGGCCGCAGCCTGCTCTGTTGCGCCCTGCGACATTTGCTCCGAATTTGAACTTAATTCCTGGCTCCCTGCAGTTACATTATCCGACGCGGTCTTTACGTTTTCAATTACTTCCTTTATATGATCTACCATATCATTCAGCGCCGAAGCTAGCTCGCCTATCTCATCGTTTTGATCTATTTCCACTCTCTGGGTCAAATCACCCTTTGCTACTACCTTCGCGAATTCAACCCCTTTTATTAACGGCCTGCTTATTAACCTTGAAATAAAGAATCCGAAACCAATCCCGATTACTACTGCCGCTATTATTAATATTACCATTAACTCTCTCGCGTTTGCGTATATTACGTCGCTTTGATTGTAATAGTCTTTTCCCAATCCTTCTTTTACTCTCACTAACTGGCTTAAAATTGTATCTACTACATCCGATTTTTCACGAGCCTTCGACTTTAATTGAATGATTTCCTGGCTCATTGAGTTCAACCCGCTTCCTGAGACCGCTGATATAAGATCCTGAGATGCTCTTTTATAATCCTCCCAGCTCTTCTTAAACTGCGCGATCAATTCCTTCCCTTTATCCGTTTGAATTAAAGGCTCTGCGTTTTTTATGTCGCTGTTCAGCAGATTCTCATAATTGTCCATCATGCCCTGGTACTTAGCCCTGGATTCTTTAGTGTCCGCTAGAAGATAATTATACTGGGCCCTGCTGTAGTATATTAAATCTATATTCGCCGATCTGATGTACGAAATACCTACCGTCTCATTTGAGTAAAGCGAATTGAGCATGTTGTTTATGGTACCCATATTACTCAAGCCCTGGTATCCTATGAAAGCCGTTATAGCAGACAAGACTATAAATGCGGAGATTAATTTAATACCTATTTTAAGATTATAGAACCATTTCATTTTTTGCCCTTTCTCTGACTTTTATATTTGAAATGTTAATTACCAACCGAAACTTGATGTGCATGCTGCAATTCAGAAAGCTCTTCATTGGAGAAGACTTTATCTATATTCAACAGAATAATAAACTTATCATCCCGCTTACCCATTCCTTTGATAAAATCGGTTCTAAGCTGCGCCCCTATTTTTGGCGCTGATTCAATATCTTTCTGGTCAAGCTCAAATACTTCCTGAACTGAGTCTACCAGAACTCCCATCACCGTGATCTCGCCGTCAAGTTCAACCTCTACAACCACTTTGCAGGAGTTAACTGTTATCTCGGTTTTCTCCAAACCGAATTTTAACCGTATGTCCGCCACTGGCACTACGTTTCCGCGAAGGTTTATTACTCCGCACATAAAGTCAGGTGTTTGAGGAACTTTGGTTACTTTTATATAATCAAGTATCTCCCTTACCTGCGCTACATCCACGCCGAATATTTCGTCCCTTAGTCTGAAACTAAGGTACTGCCTTATTTCTGCTGATGTTTCTATTTCCATATTTTTATTCTCCTTCAATTTTTCGCTGGGTCTTACTTTTTAAATTGAAATTTTCGCTGTGAATTTGTTTTAAATAGAAGAAATGCTGTAGATACGTTATTACCGAAGTAAGCGCGCTGTGTAATCTGAGGCGGGCTCTGCTGCTCAGACTGCTCTAGTTCTGCTGAGTCGGTTGACATATATTCTGCTTTACCGGCAGCGTTACCGTTGCTCGAGTGTACATTAAATGCCTGCTCTCTATCTTTAATTTACCGCCGTAATAACCGGCTATCTTTCCGGCTAAACACAACCCTAATCCGGGCCGCTTTACTTTTAATATATTATGACTGCCGGCAACGCAGGTTTTTATATTCTCAAAGACTTCATCCGATATTCCGTATCCGTAATCCAGTACTTCAAAAACATAACCTCCTTTGTTTATCCCGCTGCTTACCCTGATTACTGTTCCTTTTTTCGTGAATTTTATCGAATTACCTATGATCTCCTCAAAAAGAAATTTTAAATGATGTTCCGGTATGTTGAGTACGGCCCCCTCCAGCATAAGACTGATATCATCTGCTCTGTCCTTTCCTTCACAAGAAACTATCTGCCTTAACAACTCCTCAGTGTCTGCCGGCCCGTCGTCTTTTACTGGAAGGCGTCCGTCTGTCTGAATAAGCAGCTGCGCGTAAATTAGAAACTTCTCTATAATCTTATGAAGCCTCTTACCCGATCCGTTGATCCTCTGCAGCATGTCACGGGCTTCTTCTTCCTTTATCCCAACGGCATTATCCAGAAGTATCTCCGAAAAACCCAGAATAGAAACAAGGGGCGTCCTGAGCTCATGCGGCATAAATAATGACAGATCTATCGTGAGTCTGTTCATTATATCGTCTGTTAACTTTTTTTTCTTTAGCTTCGCCTCCACCGCCGCAAGAAGATCCTTGGCCCGAAAGGGCTTTGTCAAATAATCATCGGCACCGCAGTTCATCCCCTTCCTAATATCTTCGCTCTCTACTTTTGCCGATATAAATATAAAAGGAACCGCCGCCGTGGAATCATTATTTTGAAACATATTTAACACTTCATATCCATCCATTTCCGGCATCATGATATCTGAAAGCACAAGATCCGGAATCCCTTCCTTTATCTTTTCCATAGCTTCTATTCCGCCGGCGGCTGAGATCGTTTCATAGCTGTTCGCATTTAATAGTTCGGTAATGTCCGCTCTTAAATCCTTGTCGTCTTCAATGATCAGTATTTTTGTCATTTGGAATAATTTGCATTGACTGTTTCTCTGACTCATTCTCGTAAGAAAACCGATCGATATCAGTAAAATGATGTAAACGTGTATTTTATGCGGCTAACGCGCTTTTATCGCGGTATGCGCAGGTTTTTTATGATGATATTCGGAGAGTGAATTTGTTCTTTTTGAATTTCTGCTATTATGCGTTTTAATGCCTGAATAAAATGATTCTCTGCCGGTACTTTCTATCGCATAAGCCGGGATTTTATCTTTACTGCGTACCTCTGACTTATAACTACAGGTTCGTTATAATTTTTCAAATGCAGTACGTATGAACGCTTGTACCAGCTCTCAAGCTTTTTTACATAATTAAGATTAACTATAATCGACCTGTGAACTCTTATAAAATGTTTTTCAGGAAGGATTTCCTCCCAATTTTTCAGCGACTTTCTAATAATGTATTTGGTGCCGTTCTGCAAAAATATGTTCGAATAATCGCTGTTGGCTTTTATGCAGACTATCTCTTCAATTTTTAATATCTCGGGTTTGCCCCTCGCTTTTATAAATATTCTGTCCTCAAGCGTCAGTGTCCTTTTCTTTCCGGTTTCCTCCGGCTTCTCGCCTTCTTCTATAAAAGGTGAAGGCTTCAATTCTTTTATACGCTTTAATCTTGCGTTACCTGCTTTAAGCAAATCCTCCGCTCTGTAAGGCTTAAATACATAGTCGTCGGCGCCCAGTTCCATCCCAAGCCTCAGATCTGACAGCTCGGTCTTTGCCGTAAGAAATATGAAAGGAACTGCGCGGGTTTTAGCTTTGCTTCTTATTTTATTTAATACTGAATATCCGTCTATTCCCTGCATAAGTATGTCGCAGATTATAATATCCGGATCTCTTTCTGCCGCTAATTTTATCCCCTCATTGCCCGTTGAGGCCGGGAACACACGATAGCCGTTTTCCTCGAACAGCTCGGTTATTCCTGCCCTTACCGTATTTTCATCTTCTATTACAAGAACTTTTATCACTAAACTTCCGCCGTTTTTTTATTAACCTATATCAGTAAAATCGGCAACTGAATCTTTATTATTGTTCCCTTGCCTAATTTGCTCTCAACCGAAATTTCTCCGTTGTGCAGTCCGACTGCGCTTTTTACTATGGTCATTCCCAGCCCTGTGCCGCTGATGTTCCCGCAGTTCTCCCCCCTGTGAAAAGGCTCAAATAACCGATTCAGATCTTTCTTTGCGATGCCGATGCCCTGATCGCTCACTTTTATTAAAATATGTGAATTTTCATCGTTAACTTCAAGTAAAACATCCCCTCCGTCAGGTGAATATTTCACCGCGTTAACAAGCAGGTTCGATATTATCTGCCGCATCAGCTTTTCGTCAAGATAAAACTTCTTGCTTGCGCATTTAAAATCATACGTTAAACGGTGGCCTGATGTCGCCGAATGCTTCGCTTCTTCAAAACACTCGCCGGCTAATTTAAAAAGATCCACAAGCGCGGGTGAGATCTTGGAGTTTTTATGCTCCATGCTGTTTACGCTTAACACGTCGTTAAGCAGAGTGTTCATGTACGTCACCCCGTTTTGTATCCTTCGTATATGCTCTTCGAATTTTTCCCTTGGCCATTTAAATCCGTACAGCTCTAGCAGATCAGCCGAAGCTAAGATGGAAGTTAGCGGCGTCCTGAATTCATGCGACGCGGTCGAAATAAATCTAGATTTTAAATCGTTTAATTCCTTTTCTTTCTCTAATGCTTCTTTTATCTGACGGTCATACTCTTTCTGTTTTTCTATCTCTATCTCCAGTTTTTTATTCGCGTCAAATAGCGATTTTGTCCTCTCTTTTACAAGCTCTTCCAGAAACCGGCGCTCTTCTTCCTGTCTTTGTTCATTTTTTATCCGCTGCGTTATATCCCTTACAAGTATAAGTACTTCATCTTCTTCATATTTTATCATCCTTCCTTCCATGTGCAGCATTTCATCTTTAATTTTCATATTGAATATGTATGTCTGCAGTTGTCCCGTATTAAAAGCTTTATTTAAATTCTCATGAAACATTTTTGCTATATGCTCAGGTGCGTATTCGTCTATTCTTTTGTTTAGAAATATAGAACTCTCAAAACGCAAATAGCTGTTTGGATCTGCTTTATAACTTGTACAAACGGCTTCTCTGTTATATGTAAATATTAAATCGGGTATTACTCCTAAAATATCTCTGTTCTTCCGTTCTGAAATCTCTAAGGCATGCCTCGCATTCCTGAGTTCGGTTACGTCTTCGAATGTCGAATAAACTTCATACGGCTTCGTGCTTCCCGGCCTGTATATCGGTACTGCCGAAACCATAAGCCACCGGTAATCATTTTCTCTGGGTTTATTTATCCCCATTATTGAATTCTTAATCTCTTTTCCCTCTCTCAACGCGATAGTGGCAGGATGTTCATCGCCCGGATATTCCGTACCGTCTTCTTTTAACGCTTTCCACCTGGCGTCATGGGATGTCCGGCCGGTCATCTCCTGCAGCGATAAGCCTAATATTCGCTCTGCGGCAGAATTAACGTTTATAATTTTTCCTTTTTCATCCTGGTATACTACTCCCTGCACCATTGTATCGAACATTGCCTTATATTTTAACTCGGAAAATTTTATACTTGTAGTATCCGAGTAGAAGGAAATGAAACCCGTTACTTCCTCTTTATGATTCCTTACACATACGCTGCTTAATACTACCGCAACACTTCTTCCGTCTTTCCCGGTGCGTATCATCTCGTAATTTTCAATCCGGCCCTCTCTCAACAAAATCTCTTTTATTACCGCGTGCTCTTCTTTTCCGCTTTCGGGAATAATCGGCAATAATCCGCCGGCAGCTTCTTCACATTTCCAGCCGAACATCTCTTCGGCGGCACGGTTCCAGATGATAACTCTGTCTTCCAAATCCAAAGCTATCAACGCCAGCGGGGAAACGTCTATTACTGAATTTAAAAGCTCATTCTTTTCCTTTAACGCGGCGAATGCTTTCTTCCTCTCCGTTATATCAACCGCTATACCTATTACTAATGTCTCGCCATTTATATTTATGGGAAGCGTCTGTATCTCTACCGGCACAAGCGCCCCTTTCTTTCTTCTCAGAGAAATCTCCAGCGGCCCGGACGGCAGGCCGGCTGCGTTTAATTTTATGGAAGCTTCTATCTTCTTTACGTATTTCTCGGGTATTATCCCCGCATCGAATATATTTCTGCCTATTAATTCCTCTCTGTTGTACCCTATAATCTTTTCGGCGGCCCTGTTCCCGTCTTTGAATATCCCGTTCAGATCATGCAGGTAATATCCGCACGGTGCAAATTCAAATAATAACCTGAATCTGTTGTCCGTGTCCCTCAGCATCTCTATATTTTTTTTATTCTCAGTTATATCTATAACGGCTGCAACAATAATTTTACTTCCGTTTCCGTCGAGCTCTATATGCGAATCGGCTATCTTTGCCCAGATTACCTCTCCGCTATTCTTCACGTACCTTTTTTCTTCTTGAAAATAAGGGATCTCACTGCTGATTAGTTTTATTAGGCTGGGCATGTCACGGTCTATGTCGTCGGGATATGTTATGTCTATGAGCGTCTTTTTCTTTAATTCATCTTCCGTGTAACCCAGCATACTGCAGAACACCGGGTTGGCCTTTATTATTCTGAGGTCCTCCGCCGTCATGAATATACCCACCGGCCCGTTATTGTATAACTTCTCGAAGACTATACTTTCTAATGAAAAATAATCTTCCTGACCGTAATTATCGGATGACTTTGAGCGTTCCTCTTCTTTTTCTGCTGTGGCCGATTTATAATATTTTAATTCTTTTCTTAGATATTGCAGTTCTTCCAAAAGCTGCTTCTTTGTCTTTGAAGTATCTGTCATATTTTTTTCTTTTAATTTATCTGAAGTCTGCAAGAAGGGAACAGCTGCTTTTGAACTGAAGTGTTGAAGAGATGACGTGAAATGTGCCCAAGTTATAACCGCTGAAAGAATCTATTCCTTACCTGCTTATACGTAATCTTGCTAAGATATTAGAAAATTATTTTGTTTGTAATACTATTTTTTTTTCATTGCTATTTAATGACCAATGACAAATGACCAATGACAAATGACCAATGTCCTCCCTGTCCGGCGTAGTCCCGAAGGGACGAAGACGGATGACCTCCAAGCTCTGTCAATTTGTCAAACCTCATTTTTTACTGAATATCCGGATTATGCGTTTTCAGCCGGTTTTCCAAACTTTGCCGCTTTCACTAATATTGTACTTTAATTGCGGTATGATTACTATAAAATTGGGCTCTAATGATTCATGGTATTTTTATCTGCCGTTATGGCAGACTGCGGCGCCTCATTCAGCGCTTAACGCTATACGGGATTTGTCATGCCGAATTATCGGATAATCGGTAATTTCAAAATCAGAGTAATATCCCTTTTCATAATTAAACGGAAATCTTTATTTGCGGCTGACGATTCCTTCAAAAAAATAGTATTTCTTCGCCGTTATTTATACGCATAAACTGCCGAATCTTCTTCCTCAGATTCGGAAATTTCTTCCGATGCCTGCATCAAGCTTTCTTCTCTTGTGCCGCCCGATATTTGAAACCGGCTTATTAGCTGCTCAAGGTTTGTAGTAAGTCTGTTCAGATCCTCTGCCGCTTTAGCTATCTGCTGTATGCCGGCGGCCGACTGCTGTGTTACGCTGCTTATCGATTCTACACTCATGCTTATTTCTTCGGAGGCGGCCGACTGCTGTTCGCCGGCTGCGGCTACCTGCACTATTATATCGGCTACCTTCCCGGCGCCGTCAATTATTTCGTGTAGCGCGTTACCCGCTTTGTCGGCAAGATCTTTACCCTTTTCCACTTCCTCGGTACCTCTTTCCATCGATAATACAGCGCCTTCTGTATCCTTCTGAATCTGTTTTATCATATCGGCAATCTGCTTTGTGGCTTTGGTGGTGCGCTCCGCCAGTTTCCTTACTTCATCTGCTACAACCGCAAATCCGCGCCCCTGCTCTCCGGCTCTTGCCGCTTCTATTGCCGCGTTTAAGGCCAGCAGATTTGTCTGATCGGCTATGTCGTTTATTACCTGTATAATCTCGCCTATCTGCTCGCTGCTCTTTCCTAATTTCTTAACCGTATCAGCCGATTCTTTTACTACTTCCGATATCCGGCCCATCCCGTTTACGGTTTCCAGCACAACCTCACCGCCCCGCTTCGCTACTTCGCCGTTATTTCTTGAGGCTTCCATTGCTAGGCTCGCGTTCCTGGCCGAATCCATTATAGTATTAGACATCTGCTCTATGGCTGCACGCACATCTCCGGCCTGCCTGCTTTGTTCTGTCGCTCCCGCCGCCATCTCTTCGGTACTGGATGAGATTTGCTCGGATGCGCTTACCGTTGCCAGTACCGCCGAATGTATTTCGTTGATGATGCCGTTAAGCGAATCTCTCAAATTGTTTATGCTGTTCTTAATTATCTGATGATCCCCTTTATATTCGCCTGTTACCCTTACGGTTAAATCCTTCTCTGCCATCCTGGCCAGCACTCCCGTTGAATCATTTACCGGCTTTATTACGGCGTCTAAAGTCGAATTAATTCCTTGTATTATTCTTCCGAATTCTCCCTTGTGGCTGCCGCTGTCGGCCCGGTAATTTAATCTTCCCTCGGTTGCCGAGCGGGTTAGCGTTTTTAAGTCGTCTATAAGTCTCATTAAACTTTGTTTTATTGTGCCCAGGGATTTTCCTAGCTTATCTTTTTCAGACAGCAGAATAACATCCTTTTCAAAATTTCCGTCGGCAAAGTCTGCGCATAATTCGGACCTCTCAGTCATACTTGTCTGCAGCTTCTTTAACGCCTGATTTAAATTGCCTATTTCATCGTCCCTGTCTTCAAGCGCAATCTCAGTTACATCGCCTTCTGAAAGATTTTTTATGCCGGCTATCGATACATTTAATCCTTTTAAAATCCTGCTTTTAATAAAATGCATCGCTATGAAAAAGGTGAAGAGTATTGCGGCCAGGCCTAATATTATCGCGATAAGCTTTTGATTAGCCAGACTGGAGTACATTGCCTGCAGTGAATATCTTATGCTTACAACCGCCATCGGCTGGCCTACCGAACCTTCGTGACAGGTTATGCACCCCTGCTCTTCCTTAATGACTTCTATATCACGTACTACAGGCTTTCCTTTGAATGTCTCTTCGAAAGACATTGTGTTTCCTGTCCGCATAGCCTCAAGTTCTCTGGCGTCCATGCTGCTTTCGGATCCTTTAACTATTCTGTCTGTCGGCGTTATTCTCAGCTCGGTAAGATTATGAATGTCCTTCATCTTATCGATGAAAGGCTTTACGTCTGAGTTTCCGTTTAACATCGAAAACGAGATGGATTTTACCATGAGCTGGCTTAAATCATCAACCTGAACTTTTGTGGATGAAATCTTTGAGCTGCTTTCATTCATAAGTAAGATTATGATCATTACGGAAAGAGATATAAATAAACTTGCCGAAACAATTAAACCTGCTTTTTTTGAAACTGACATTTTCATTTTTACTCCAATTAGTACATTGAACAATTATGCTCTGTGCGGCATATGGAGTGTACCCCGGTCTTTTGAAGCAGCATCTCCGGAAATAAGGCCTGCTGTAGTAATAAATTCATATCTTATCAGCCCTCTACTGCTATGTTATGATGCATTTCAAATTCAGACACTTTCCCCGTACAGTCTATAAACTAAAAATTTTAAGAACAATCATTAGTGTTTAGCAAAATTTTACCTTATCACTCTAGGTATTATCGGATTTTTTTTCTGTAACTTAAGTCATTTTGTAACTTTACGGTGTCTTTAATCGGTTATTGCTGAATGATGGTTGTCTTATTTTTCGCGGATGTTAATCAAATTTTAATTTTCCATTACTTTAAAAACTCTTATTTATGTAAGAATTTTTAAGAAATGTAAGGTGAGAATATTTCTTAGCAGAATGCGGGCGCCGGTAAATCCGCCGCCCGCATTTATATGCACAATAATTTTATGCTCTAAGCGTATTGGTAAGTTTGGTGTTCCTTCGGCCGAGCGCCGGAATTTTGATTTGTTTTTTGTTTGTTTACGCTTTCTGCGCCGGCTGTATCTACCTGAAATCTGCTTATTAGCTTGCCCAGATTCTGAGTCAGCCTGTTCAAATCCTCTGCGGCCCTGGCTATCTGCTGTACTCCGGCCGAACTTTCCTGCGTTACACTGCTTATCGATTCTATATTTTTGCTTATCTGTTCGGCTGCGGATGACTGTTGTTCGCTGGCCGCCGCTACCTGCACAATAATATCCGATACTTTGTCGGCTCCTGATATTATTTCATTTAACGAGCTGCCCGCCTTGTCCGCCAGTTCCTTGCCTTTCTCTACCTCGCTGGTCCCTTTTTCCATAGAAAGAACCGCTCCTTCGGTATCCTTTTGGATCTGCTTTATCATTAAGGCAATCTCTTTTGTCGCTTTTGTAGTGCGCTCCGCCAGCTTTCTCACTTCGTCGGCAACCACAGCGAATCCGCGTCCCTGTTCGCCCGCTCTTGCCGCTTCTATTGCGGCGTTTAATGCGAGAAGATTCGTCTGGTCTGCTATATCGTCTATTACCTGTATTATCTCTCCAATCTGTTCGCTGCTCTGCCCTAGTTTCTTTACTGTCTCGGCCGAGTCTTTTACTACCTCAGCTATCCTGTTCATACCCTCAACTGTCTCAAGCACCACTTCGCCGCCTTTTTTAGCTATAGAGCCGTTGTTCCTCGATGCCTCCATCGCCTGGTTTGCGTTTTTAGCGGTTTCCAGTATAGTTTTAGTCATCTCCTCTACTGCGCTCGCCACTTCGGTTGCCTGCTGGCTCTGCTCTTCCGAGCCGGCCGCCATTTCCTCAGTGCTGGATGAAATTTGATTTGCGGCGCTTACATTTGCGCCGATAGCCTCTCTCATCTCGGTTACCAGTTTGTGAAGCGATGTCTGAAGGTTATTAATATACTCTTTGTACCAGTTGTAATTTCCTTTGTATTCTTTTTCCATCCTTGCTGTTAAGTCGCCGTCTGTCAGCCGCTTCATTATCGCGTATCCGTCTCTCACTACTGAAACTATATGACCTATGGTCTTGTTAAATTCTTCTACTATCTCTTTATAACCGCCGCTGAATTTGTCTGCGTCTCCTTTAAAGTCGGTTCTGCCTTCAGCATAAGCCGCCGTCAATAGATCAGCCTCGTTTTTAAGCAGACGCAATGTACCGGTAGTCTTGTTTATTGCCGGCGCTATCTCGTCTCTCTCGTCGTGCGGCTGTACATCAAATGCGAAATCCCCTTCAGAAATTCTCTTCATACTGCCTATAACGTTCTTCTGAAGATCCTCGGCTAATTCATCCAAAGTTTCGGCCATAATTCCGAGCTCGTCTTTTCTTCCGAGCTTGAGCCTGGCGCTCAAATGCCCTCTGCCTATTTCTCTCAGAAAATCGGCTACTTTTACTAGCGGCTTGCCGGTCTCCTTATTAAACAGCCATCCTATAAGAAAAGCTGCAAGTATTCCCGCCGCTATAATAAGCAGCATAAGTCCGCTTGCGCTCTCCGCCCGTTCCGAGTTCAGGGCGGCGGCTTTCTCGCCGGATTCCAGCCTTATGTCTACCATATTTTTTAATAATTGCTCTTCTTTATCCATCGAAGGATCAACAGAACTATGCAGATAGGATATGGCGGATGCATGATTGCCTGATAACGCCTGTCCTTCAAAATTATTTATCTGTTGAAGAAGTTCTGAACGGTTGGATGTAAATTCGCTAAATATAGCTTTCTCCGCGTCGTCAGCCAGCTCATTCGCGTACTTTTCTGCTGTTTCCGAAATTATACCCGACAAAGCTTTACGCTGCTCTACAAGTCCCGCTATGTCCGAAGAATTGGTATCTACTACCATTTCTCTGAAGATCACTTTGACCTTCTGGAAAGATACTGACATTGTATAAAGATCACCGAGCGGTTTGGCGGTATCGTTATAAAGATTGGTATCCGCCTTCTGCAGTTTTTTTAAATTTAAGATTCCGATATAACCGATACTGGCTGCGGCTCCCCCTAATATCAAAAAAACAATAGTTAATTTTTTCCCCATCCTTAAGTCGTTGAACCATCGGATCATTTCTTCCTCTGTAATTTTTGGTTAATGATTCTCTCAGCCAACCGCCTCCAGCTTCTGCTTTTCATCGGTGGAGAGGATTTTTTCAAGGTCTATTAATGTTATTAGCCTGTCCTCAAGCTTTGCTACCGCCATTATAAACTCCGAATTTTGCCCGGCCGCTATTTCCGGCGGCGCTTCCGTTATATCACGCGGAATCCTGAGAACCTCCTGCACGGCGTCTACTATAAATCCTACCGTCTTTTCTTTTACCTCAACTACCACAATTCTGGTATTTTTATCGTGGCCTTTTTTCTGCATACCCAGCTTAACTCTCAAGTCTATCACCGGAATTATTCTTCCCCTGAGATTTATCACTCCCTCTATAAAAGGAGGCGAGTTGGGCACTTTTGTTATCTGTATCATCCTGTTAATTTCCTGCACTAGCAGTATGTCTACACCGAATTCTTCATTATCAATTGTGAAACTCACTAGCTGAAGCAATTCGGAAGCTTCTTTTTTCTGATCTTCACGGATCTCCATTATACACTCCCGGACATAATTTTTTTAGTAGAGCAAAAGGGATTTAATCTTAGTTCTATTATCGTACGTCACACCCGGAACTTTAGCCGTTGCCTCAAATAATCGGCTGTTTATTTCATGCCGCAATTTTAATAGTGAGGCTCATCATTTATTATCAGCTCGCGAATAAGATTTCTCCGCAGATTAATTGAACGGCATGATAAGGTAGGTTGCGGCAGCGCAGATTGATGGTGGATAATTAATTGCCGGTCTGAGCTGGATAAATATATTGTTATGCCTTTTACG
The DNA here is from genome assembly GCA_046703345.1 of Ignavibacteriaceae bacterium. GTDB lineage: Bacteria > Bacteroidota > Ignavibacteria > Ignavibacteriales > Ignavibacteriaceae > FEN-1297. The sequence continues at coordinate 3,849 of JBJKTB010000178.1, read as the reverse complement.
GAGCATTCAATAAAATTGCGCAGCAGTAACATATTTGTTATATTTGTTTTGTTAAATGGAGCATTGAATATTATAGCATTGAAGTTGATAAGAATATTTTATCGCTGCCGAGCGGTCTTTTAGCGCGATATTTAAGACTTACAGATTTAATGGTCGAATTCGGTTCTAATTTAGGGATGCCTCACACCAAATCTCTTGGAGAAGGATTACTTGAATTAAGAGTTACAAAGTAAAGAAGGTATTGCAAGTGTATTTTATTGTACAGTGAGTGTGAATAAACTCATCATGCTTCATTTATTCATTAAGAAGTCTGCAAAGATACCCAAGAAGGAAATATAAACAGCAAAAATTAGAATGAAAGAGGAATTAGGTAGATGACACATATAGAACTTAAAAGCAAAGCACTAAAAAAGACATCGGTTCGCAAAGAGTATGATAGGCTGGAACCGGAGTTTACTTTATTGAGGGAAATGCTGCGAGCCCGAAAAGAAGCCGGACTCAGCCAAGCAAAAATAGCTGAAAGAATGGGTACCAAATCAACGGCGATAACCAGGTTAGAATCATCTTTAAGCAGCGGCAAACACTCTCCTTCACTTGAGACAATAAAAAAATATTTAGAAGCGTTGGACTGTCGAATGGAAATAAAAATAATTCGCAACTAATTTATAAAAGGCATATCTAATAAATTATTCTTACAGCCTAATCGCATTCCGCTAAATTGAGAGTATTAGATCCGTAATTCTGTATCGGCGTTTCGTTCTTAACTAAACCGTTTGTTCCTGGCGGCGGTTACTTGCATGAACGTTATTATTAGTTAAATAGAGCTGCGGCTTTCCGATTCCGGTATCTGCCTAAATTACTGCCTGTTCTTCTTCTTAAGCTGCTCTTTGAATCTTATTTTGAAAGACGTTCCGCCCTCCCGGCCTATCTCAAGCGTTCCGTCAAGCTGCTTAACCAGACTCCTGACAAGCTGTATTCCCAGCGATTGAAGTTTATCTATGTCCAGGTCTTTGGCCAGGCCTATGCCGTTGTCGCTTACGGATAAGCAGTATCCCTCATCTTTGTCGTAACTTGCCTCCGCACGGATTGTACCCGACTTCCCGTTAGGAAAGGCGTACTTTAACGAATTGGAGATCAGCTCGTTTATAATCAGCCCGCACGGTACCGCGTTGTCAATTCCGATGCTCACGTCTTTCATTATTATCTCTAGATTTATCCTGCTGTGATCAACGCCGTAAGACATGGCCAGATCCTTTGTAAGCATGTTTATATACTCGTATAAATCTATCCTTCCTAAATCTTCTGATTTGTAAAGCCTCTCGTGCACAAGCGCTATTGATTTTACGCGGTTCTGACTGTCCTGAAACATGTCAAGCGCTTCTTTATCCTTGATGTTCCTCGAATTAAGGTAAAGCAGGCTCGATATTACCTGAAGGTTGTTCTTTACCCTGTGATGCACTTCCTTAAGCAGCACTTCTTTTTCAACCAGCGAATTTTTAATCTGTTCCTCGGCGCGCTTTCTTTCTTTCACTTCTCTCTGCAGAGTATCGTTCATCGTCTCCAGCTCGTATGTTCTCTCCGCCACCCTAATCTCCAGCTCATCGTGAGCCCTTATCAAAGCCTCTTCCGCTTCTTTTCTTTCTGTAATATCCTGAGCTACGCACACTATACCCTGTACTGTGTTGTTACTGTCGTACATAACCGTGCCCGAAAACGAGACAGGTATTTTTTTATTGTCTTTGGCCTGGTAATAAAGCGGTACGTTCCTCAGGTTTTTCTTAGCTATCAGGCTGTCCAGCCCCAGTCCGCGTTCCTTATCCTCCAGAATTATTGAGCCCGCCTGCCGGCCTATTAGTTCCTCTTCCGGATATCCCAGCAGCTCTATCGCCGCTCTGTTAACTGTACGGATAGTTCTATCGGGATTAACTACTATCAGTATGTTCGCCATCGACCTGAGTATATTGTCGGTATAATTATGCGTCTCCAGCAATTCGTTGCGCGATTTGTTTATGGTCTCAGTCATAGAGTTGAAAGTTTCCGCCAGGTCTTCAAATTCATCGCCGGTATTAATTTCAGCCTTCGCCGATAAATCGCCTGAAGCTATTCTTCCCGCCGTCTCTTCCAGATATTTTATAGGTTTTAATATCCTTTTGGAGAAGAAAAACGAAAGCACGATCCCCATCGCTATTAAAAGCGCCCCCAGAAAGAATGCACGGTAGTATACTTTATTAAGACTGGAATTCGATTTGAACTTATTGAATAGGAATCCTACCTGCACCCAGGCCCACCGGCTTTCTTTATTAGTTATAGGAAGAGAATATCTGTAGACCTGTTCTTCAAATTTGGGATCAAACGAAAGGCTTGTTCTGTACTGTACTTCATCGGAAAGGCTCCAGTCGCCCGTCAGCTCCTCCCGGCTCCAGCCGCTCTTCGTTATAACAAGCGACCGGCCTGCGGAGTCAGTCAGCATTATATATGCGAGAGCTTCATTGTTTTTAAGAATCGGCGATAAAGCGTTTATGAAATGAGGGTAACTGCTGTCGCTTTTAAGTGAGGAAACCGGAAGTCTTAACGACGTTGCGATCAGTCCGGCATCTTTCTGCATCTCGTTTAGAAGAATACTCCTCTCCGAGGGAAGTATGGCCATAAGATAAACCGCCACCGTCAGCATGATTAATATCCATGCGAATACTGCCGTCTTAAACGCTATACTTTTGTACCAGGCTTTCTTCATTCTCTTTGCACGCCTGTGTTTATCCTTTTCCCGCTCTGTATGGATATGAATATTATAGCGGTTATTCAATTCAAACTTGGTACTGCGAATTACACAGGTTCGATAATTGTTAAAAACAGAATGTCAATTTACACGCCTAATATTGCCTGCATTTCCCTCTTCTAAACAGCACCAGCCGGCAATAGCCAAAATAGTTTCGTATAAAACTAATAACTTACGCTTAGAAAAAAAATATCGATAAAAATTATTATCTCTTTTTCTGCCGGATTTGCCGGCATTCCCTCGAAATAATTAAAGTAGAGAGAAAGCCCCGGGGTGGTTTTCGGGGCTCTCTCTCTTAAATTTTGCGGATGACTAACCTTTTAAGGTTGATTATAATTTTCTTATTTCCGGTATTTTATCTGATTCACTCACGGAGGAGTTCCTCAATTTTCTCAATGTCTCTCTTCGAATCTATGCTTCTGAAATATTCAAGCGCTTCGCTGAATCGGGCCGAGGCCTCTTCGGCCATCGATCTTTCTTTGTACAGCAGGCCCATTTCATAGCAGGTTTCGGCATAGTTAAGGCTGTTCTTAAGATCCCTGTTTATGCGGAGACTGGTAAGGAAATAACTTTCCGAAATTGTATGATTTCCCAGGTTCTTGTTAATTACTCCCTTTACTTTATAGATTTCGGCAACCGACAGCTTGTCGTTCGTCTTGTTGCAGATCTCCATCGCTTTGTCGGCGTAAGCCGCCGCCAGAAGATGATCCCTTAACTGAGCGTATACATATGCCTTGCTTAAGTATGATAGTCCGATAAATGGAACATTCCCTGCTTTCATCGAAGACGAGATGCTGTTATCAAGTTCCTGCACCGCCATCTCGTAATCGTTCTTTTTAAGATGCAGCATCCCTATGTTGTGCCGTACTTCGGCTACTCTGCGCAGATTGTTCAGTTTCTCAAATTTACTTAATGATTTACTGTAATAGTCAAACGCTTCCTCCGCCTCTCCCTGAATATTGCTAATAATACCGAGGTTTACTTCCAAAGTAGCCATCATAGCTATATCCGTTTCGGGGTCTAGATATGATAGGCTCTTCTTAAAGTGCTTCTTTGCTTCATCGGTATTACCC
>JBJKTB010000177.1:0-9570 GCA_046703345.1 Ignavibacteriaceae bacterium | reverse complement strand
GACAATGCCGACGTATACGGCAACGGGCGCGCCGAAAGAATGCTGGCCAAAATTCTTGGCGAAAGAACGAACAGTGTTGTCATTGCCACAAAGATCGGATGGTTTCCGGGTACCGCCGAACATTCATACGAACCGCAGCATATCCGGCACCAGTGCGAGCAGTCTCTGATAAACCTTAAAAGAGACTATATAGATCTATACTATTTCCATCACGGAAACTTCGGCGAGAACGATAAATATTTAGATGATGCGATTGAAGTTATGTACCGCTTAAAAGAAGAGGGAAAGATCAGGCTTATAGGCCAATCGGCTTACTCGCACGATGATTTTGTAAAACTCATACCCAAAGTTAAACCTGACGTGATTCAAAGCTTTGCGAGCGCGCTCGACGACCGGTTTCCGCAGGACGGCTCGCCCACGCGAAAACTTCTCGACGAGAATAAAATATCGTTCGTCGCATTCGGTCCGCTTGCGCAGGGACTTCTGCTCGACAAATACAAGAAAGACAATCCGCCAAAGTTTGAGCCCGGCGACCACCGTGAAAACCAGCCGAGATTTTCTGTTGAGAACCTTACAAAACTTGAGCCGAAGCTTCAGAAACTAAAAGATAAATTCGGCGCTTCAACGGAAGACCTTTCGAGAGCCGCGCTGCAGTATCTGCTTCACTATAACGCGGTAGGCGCAGTGATACCCGGCTTCCGCAATTTAAAGCAGGTTAAAGCGAATCTGGACGGAGCCGATAAGCCCCTTTCAGCTGAAGAATTTGAGTTCATTAAAAATTTATTTAAAGAAGAAAATTAATCGTCTTAAAAATAATTTTTCTTTTTAGCCGGGCGCCTTTAAATTTAACTGCGCCCGGTTTTATTTAAATTCTACAATTTGCAAACCTTAATGTTAATGAGAATACAAGCCGAAGATAAATCAGAATTATCGTTTTCCGCGGAGAAGGTTTTTGCGGCATTGGCGGATATCGCTTTATATAAAAAATGGTGGCCGAAATTCGTTAAGTTTAGTGCTATACAGAAACAGGAAGAAGGCTGCGGCGACGTGTTTCGCATTAATCCGTTTTGGGGTCCGGGATTTAATTGGGTAATTAAGGAAAAAGAAGTTAACCGGAAAATTGTGCTGGAATATTTCGGCGGAATTTATTCGGGCGCCGGCGTATGGAGCATAGAAAGCACCCCGCGCGGCGTTATTGTAAAATATACAATTGATGTTCGATCCGGCAGCATTTTAATTAGAGCTGCTTCAAAAATTATCAGCGTTAAAAGATTGCATTCATATACTATGCGAAAAGTATTTAAGGGATTGGAAGAATATATCAAGCGATTGGAAAAAGGCTAACCACTCCGGTACTTCGGCGTGCAAGCCGGCGACCGGACAGGGCATTAGACGGCTTACGGGAAAATTTAAATGAAAACGGTTACTATCAGGTTTTACGAGGAGCTGAACGATTTTCTTCCCAAGCATAAAAAGAAAAAACGGTTTGAACACAATTTCCGGGGAAATCCGTCTATTAAGGACACGATTGAATCTTTAGGAATCCCGCACGGCGAAGTTGATTTGATCCTGGCAAACGGCGACTCGGTTAATTTTAATTATTTAATCAGCGACGGAGACGATCTCGCGGTTTACCCGGAATTCGAATCGTTCGATATTTCAGGCGTGCAGCATTTAAGAATCAAGCCCCTGCGTAATCAGAAGTTTATACTCGACGTTCATCTCGGAACACTCGCAAGATATTTGCGCATGTGCGGATTTGATTCTCTTTACCGCAACGATTATAATGACGAGGAAATTGTAAAGACGTCGCTTCTTGAAAAAAGGACGATACTTACAAGAGACACCGGAATATTAAAAAGAAGCGAAGTTACGCACGGCTGCTATGTGCGTTCTTCCGATCCGCGCAAGCAGATTATAGAAATAGTTGAAAGATCTCAGCTGAGAGATTCGGTTCGGGAGTTTTCCCGCTGTCTTGAATGTAATTCTGTTTTAGAGAAGGTGCCGAAAGAGGAAATACTAACACGCATTCCGCCGAAGGTGAAAAATAATTTCGACGAGTTTTTTTTCTGCCGCCGCTGCGAGAAGGTTTACTGGAAAGGAAGTCATTACCAAAAGATGAAAAAAATTATCGAAGAAATTTCGACTGCGGGGAAAGGGTAAAGAAGCGTGGCGCTATTTTTAAGAATCGTAATATTTGTTATTCTTCTTTTTTTGATTGAATTTTATTTCATCAGAAGAGTTAAAAACTCGCTTAAAAATATTTTAGGCGCGGAAAGAACCGCCGGATATAAAAACATCATTGTCGCCGCATGTTTGTTCTTCAATATCTATCCTGTGTTTTTAATTTTTAATTGGAGCATTGCCGCTATAGCCGGAATACCCGTCTGGGTTCCTGAAAACTCTTTCTTCGATTACCTTGTCATCTATCCTTTCTGGGTGTTTATTCTTCTCGCCGTGCAGGCATCGCTGTTCTTTTTAATTTTAGATTTATTAAAAGTGTTACTGTTCTCCTTCTTAAAAAGGTTCGGTGAGAAAAGAAAAAGAGCGGAGTCGGTACTGGTATTAATTTTTACAATATTTTTTCTTGTCTATATACCCGCAAGAATAATTTTCGATTATAATATTATAGAAATAAGCAGAGTTAACTGCGCCGTAGATAATCTTCCGGCCAAACTGAACGGATTTAAGATTGTTTTTGTATCCGATATGCAGGCGGACAGGTATACCGACGCCAAAAGACTGGAAAAATTTATTTCGATGATAAAAGGTGAGCGCCCCGGTCTTGTTTTAATGGGCGGGGATGTTATAACATCAACGCCGGAATATATCGGCGAGGCGTCGTCGTTCCTTGGAAAAATTAAATCGCAGTACGGAGTATTTACCTGCGTAGGAGATCACGACAACTGGGCGTACAGAAATGACTACGCGAGAAGTCTGCGCGAGATTAAAGCCGCGCTTGCAGATAACGGTATTGAAATGATTGATGACGGAAGGAAAATCATAAGTGTTGACGGAGAGAAAATAGCCGTTACTTTTATTACAAACACTTACGTTGAGCATATTGACGGAAACACACTGGACAGCCTGACTTCGGATACGGCAAAGTATGCGGTGAAGATTCTCTTAACGCATCAGCCAAGGGAAAACGTTGCAGTAAAAGCCGCCGGGAAGCACTACAATCTTATGCTTGCCGGGCATACGCACGGCGGACAGATCACATTTCTCTTCCCGTTTATAAATCTTACGCCGACTCTGCTCGAGACAAAATATGTCCGTGGTGATTTTAAAATAGGCGGTATGTTATTTATAGTAAACCGCGGGCTGGGTATGTCGCTCGCGCCGGTTAGATATAATTCAACACCGGAAATAACCGTGATTACTCTGGTTCGGAAGGATGAAGATGTTTAAAATTATGTTGTACATCTTTCCCTAAGTTATCTATATTTGTATTGATTTCAACAAAAAATTTGAGAAGCAGAATAATGGATGCCAATCAGCAAAAGAGAGAAAAAACGCTGGAAGCTCTGGGAAAAATCAAAAATCTTCCATCGATTCCCAAAGTCGTTTTTGAAGTTACAAAGCTAATAAACGATCCCAAGACGGCAACCACCCGTCTCGCCGAAGTAATAAGCAAAGACTACGGGCTGACATCCAAAATATTGACCGTGGCAAATTCCCCGCTCTACGGTATTAAGAGGCGGGTGTCTTCAATCGAGTTTGCCATTCTGGTTCTCGGACACGAGGATATAAGGAACATCGTTACCGCTCTATCAATAGCCGATTCTATTGAGATATCTCCCAACGAATATTTTGATCCGCTGGATTTCTGGACTCACTCTATGCTTGTCGGAATTGCGGCCAAAGGGATCTCGCAGTATTTCGGCTTCGATTTCGGAAGCGAGGTTTTTGTCGGCGGCATTCTTCATGATCTGGGCATACTCGTCACTTACAAATTCTTTAAGAATGAATTCATTCAGATCATAGAAAAATCAAGTTCGGAAAACCTGACGATTCTTGAGGCGGAAAAGGAAGTATTGGGACTTACACATCAGGAAGTCGGAAGATTTCTGGCCGATAAATGGTCGCTTCCAACCGCACTCTGCGATACTTTAGGTTATCACCACTTCCCTTCCAAGGCTCCCGACAATCAAAGCTTTGTCGCGGTAATTCATCTAGTAGATTATATGACGCAGAAACTCGGCATCGGCGACTTTTTCTGGGATAAAGATCTGCAGCTTGAAGATTTTATATTGGATCATTTTAACTTCAACTCGAAAGAAATGCTTGAAGATTTCATAAATGAATACGAGGAAATGTTCAAGGTTACCGTTGATTCGCTGAAAATTTAATTCAGCCGGTTTACCTGCAGGCATGTAAGTTTTATTTAAAAAATTGTAACGGCCCTAATCAGGCCGCCCTTCATTTTATCCTATTTTAATTATTATGAGCAATCCGGTTTTGAGCGGCATATACGTTTATCCAATAAAATCACTCGGCGGAGTTTCTCTTTCATCTGCTGTTTCTGAAGATAGAGGATTGAAATACGACAGACGGTGGATGCTAGTTGATGAGGACATGAATTTTTTAACTCAGCGCAAACACCCGGAGATGGCGCTGATCCGTGTTTCAATCGAAGATGAAGGTTTAGTTGTAACACACAAAACTAAAAACTATGAACGCCTGTTTATTCCGTTTGAAGAATACGATCCTGTTGAAATTAAAGTAACAGTCTGGGATGATGAATGCTCCGCGCTTACCGTTAGCAATCAGGCCGACTGCTGGTTCAGCAGAGCGCTGGGTATGCCCGCTGCGTTAGTTAGAATGCCGGATTATTCGCGCAGACTTGTAGACCGCAGATACGCGGAAGAAGAAAAGATAGTCGGTTTTGCCGACGGCTATCCGTTTCTGCTGATCGGCCGGTCTTCTTTGGATGAATTAAACGGAAGGCTTGAGCATCCGGTACCGATGAACAGATTCCGCCCCAACCTTGTTTTTTCGGGAGCTGAACCGTTTGCGGAAGATTCATGGAAAAAATTCCGAATCGGCGGAACGGTTTTCAGCTGTGTTAAACCGTGCGCACGCTGCTCAATAACCACAGTGGATCAGGACTCGGCGCTGCAGTCTAAAGAGCCGCTGGCTACGCTGGCGTCTTTCCGCACATTCGGAAATAAAGTTATGTTCGGTCAAAATCTTATCCACGAAGGAAACGGAAAATTGCAGCTGGGCGACGAGCTGGAAATACTAGAGTTAAAATAAAAACCGAAGAATAAATTGGGCGGTTATAATACCGCCCGTTTAAATTAAAACTTATTTGTCCCCACAATGTTAACGCCTATATCAATCTTATCTGAAACCCTTGAGCCGAGAACCATATTTTGCACTCCGTACTGAGATAATGTAATGCTGAACTTCGATGTAATTCCGAGCAGATCGCCTGGCTCACGGGCCTCTGTTGCCGGACTCTCGTCGAGGTAAGTCATCGTTGCTTCGACGGGGATTTTTTTAGTAACGCCGTGCAGCGTAAATCCCCCGATAACATTTACCTGCAGTTTGTTCGGCGCAAGTATTTTTACGCCGGTTACCGAATCGATCTTAAATGAAATTGTCGGATATCTTTCAGCGTCAAGCCATTTCGCTTCTTTCATATCCTTGTCTCTCATCCGTATTCCGGTTTTCAGCGACTGTGTAGGAAGAGAGATCTCTCCCTTCAAAGTATTTTTTACGTCGCTAACGTTGAACGAAATTTTACCGTCAATCTCCTGACTGAGACCGTCTACCTCGTCAAGCGGCGTTGAACTGTGAAAAGTTGCCTGGTTTCTTCCCTGATTGTCTTTAAATGAAAACGTCTGCATTCCCTTCGCTTTAACGTTGAAACCCTGTGCGGGGGTAATTGAATAGATAAAAAGAACTGCAAAAATCGATATTACGTATCTCTTCATTCGGTGGCCTTTCGCTTGGTTTTGAATATATAGAAAAATACTCCTGATACGATTACGCTGAGCGCCGTAACGACGAGGGTTAAATCGAGTCCCCAGATAAACTGGTTCTTCCATACTTTGTACGTTGTTCCGAAAAGAGGATCTTTCTTTTCAATTAATATCTGTGTCTGCGTGAATACGTACGTTCCGTTAATTATCCACACGGCGAAAGCAATTAAAATTACTGCCAGGCCGATAATGATTGTAATCTTCTGTTTTTTATTCATATTACCGGATGTTGTTAATGATGAATTAATTCCCTTTTCGATAAATTTTTCCGCTAAAATTGAAATGACGATGCAATTTTAAATATTGTCAAACATAATAAAATGACTAAATGCGTCCCTTGATTCAAAGCATAAGCAGATTCGGCGTTTTAATAGACCGTAATGCAATATTTTTTCAGCGGAAAAAATATTTCCGCACATTTTAGCCGAATTAGTTAATTTGAAGTTAAGCATTTTGTACGGTTTGTCTTGCGGCGCAGATTTTTTTAAAAGGGTGATCTCAAACCGGCCGCCGGAATATCGCCTTAGTTCTCAATAAAGGCTAAAATAAACGCAGTTTAATATTCGTCTTTTCGGTGTCAATTAAATAAAAGTTTATTTATTAAAATTCAACAAAGCATTTAAGGCATGGCGAAGAATAAAGTGTTCGATGTAGCGGTTATCGGCGGAGGAATTGTCGGAACCTCCGCGGCAATGAACCTTCTTGAAAAAAAAGGATTGCAGCTGGCAGTAATCGAAGCGGAGCCGAAACTGGCCGCTCATCAAACAGGAAACAACAGCGGAGTAATTCATTCGGGTTTATATTACAAGCCGGGATCGTTAAAAGCGAAGAACTGCGTTGAAGGCCGGGAAATGATGTACCGGTTCTGCGAGGAACACGATATTAGACATGAAAGATGCGGCAAGGTTGTAGTCGCTGTGTCGGTGAATGAAATTCCGGCGCTCGATGAACTGGAACACAGAGGCAGGGCAAACGGTCTTGAAGGAATTAAACGCCTGAAGCGGGAAGAGATAAAGGAGTTTGAACCGCACGCGGCCGGAATAGACGGTCTCTTTGTGCCGGAGACAGGAATTGTCGATTATACTCAGGTTACCGAAGCATACGGCAGGATTATTCAGGAACGCGGAGGGGAAATCCTGACCGGAAGAAAATTTTTACTCCTCAAAAAAGACGGCAGCGATTTGATAATTCAAACTGACGGAGGAGAGCTGAGTGCTTAATTTCTCGTTAACTGCGCAGGGCTCCAGTCGGACCGGGTCGCAAGAATATGCGGCGTTGAACCGGGACTTCAGATTGTGCCGTTCCGCGGGGAATATTATAAAATAAAGAAAGAGAAAGAACAGCTCGTCAAAAATTTAATTTATCCCGTGCCCGATCCCAAATTTCCGTTTCTCGGCGTTCATTTTACAAGAATGATAAAAGGCGGCATTGAAGCCGGACCCAACGCTGAACTTGCGTTCAAGAGAGAGGGATATTCCCGTAGTGATATTTCCGCCGCCGACATGCTGCAGCTTTTTGTCTATAAAGGATTCTGGAAGATGGCCGCGACGCATTATAAAATGGGACTCGGCGAATTCTACAGGTCGTTCAGCAAGAAAGCATTTGTTAATGCTCTGCAAAAATTAATTCCCGACATAGAGTATGACGATATCATTCCCGGAGGCTCGGGCGTAAGGGCTCAGGCGCTGGAACCTAACGGCAAGCTAGTTGATGATTTCAGGATTGCGGAAGCCGATAAAATGATTCACGTACTTAATGCACCTTCTCCTGCGGCAACCGCATCTATAAGTATCGGAAAGACAATAGCAGAAAAAATACTCGCGAGAATTTCCTCTTAATTGTATTGCGGAGCACCGGTTCTTTTAATTTTAGAACATATCCTGTTTTGCTCCGTCTCACTTCATAAACGAAACCCCGCACTAATGCTGCCGATTTAATGAGCTGGATAACATTAGTAATTCGATTATTTGAATTTATAATAATAATTAATTAGAAATAATTATTATAAGAAACTAAACAAGTCATAAATACCAATTTATTTAACCATGAACGGATACAACGGTACCGACAAAAGAAATATAAAACCATCACCGCCGGGAAGAAACCAGACTCCCCCGCCTATGAGCGGCGCAACTCTGTTAAAGTATATGGTTGGATTTCTACTTATCTGGCTTTTAATCTCCTATCTCGCCGGTTCGTTCGGGAGCCCGGAAAGAGCCGAGATAGCGTATTCGGTTTTTAAGAATCAAGTTGTTAAGGATAACGTAAAAAAAATTACGGTTAAGGGCGACAAAATAAGCGGAGAGTTTAATAAAACATATAAATACGTGCCGCCGGATTCCCGCGACACTGTTGAAGCAAAATACTTTGCAACAGTTAAGCCGGATATTTACGATCCGCAGTTGATGCAGATACTGGACAAAACAAATGTTAAAATAACAGCCGAACAAAAAAGCGGCGAATGGCTGAGTTATATTTTAATTATGGGACTGCCGTGGATACTAATTATAGGTTACTTCATATACATGCGGAAAAAGATGCAGGGGCAAATGGGAAATTTAATGCAGGGCGGAATGTTCGGTGTCGGCAAATCGAAAGCCAAAAGATTTAAGGAATCCGGAGCGAAGGCAACGTTCAAGGACGTTGCCGGTCTGGAAAACGCGAAAAAAGATCTGCTTGAGATAATCGAATTCCTCCGCGATCCGGGAATGTTCACTTCTCTGGGCGCGGAAATCCCGAAAGGCGTGCTGCTCGTCGGTCCTCCGGGCACTGGAAAAACTCTTCTTGCAAGGGCGACAGCCGGCGAAGCGGGAGTAACATTCTTCAGCATCAGCGGATCTGAGTTTATTGAAATGTTTGTCGGAGTCGGCGCTTCCCGCGTAAGAGATTTATTCGAGACCGCGAAGAAAGAAGCCCCGGCGGTAATTTTTATAGACGAGATAGATTCCGTAGGAAGAGCGAGAGGAGCGGGACTAGGCGGCGGCCACGACGAAAGAGAACAGACGTTAAATCAGATACTCTCCGAAATGGACGGGTTCGAACCCAAACAGTCAGTCGTTGTAATCGCAGCAACAAACCGTCCCGACGTGCTTGATAACGCGCTGACAAGGCCCGGAAGATTCGACAGGCAGGTAACGCTCGAACTTCCGCAGAAGAAAGCGCGTCAAAAAATTCTTGAAATACATACAAGGCATGTGCCGCTTTCCGGCGACGTTGATCTGGAAACTCTCGCCGGCAGAACAGTCAGCTTTTCCGGAGCCGACTTAAAAAATCTTGTTAACGAGGCGGCCCTTCTTGCCGGCAGAAAGAAAAAAAATAAAGTTGATGCGCAGGACTTCGACGAGGCAAGAGATAAAATTCTTCTGGGAGATGAACGGGAAGAGATGATTAATGACGAAGAGAAAAAAGTAATAGCTTATCACGAAGCCGGGCACGCCCTTATCGCAAAACTTTTACCCGATGCCGACCCGCTTCAGAAAGTAACTATAATTCCCCGCGGACGAGCGCTGGGCGTTACCGAACAGATACCTGAATTCGACAGGCATAATTTAAAGAAGCAGTACCTGCTTGACAGAATCTG
>JBJKTB010000176.1:0-4991 GCA_046703345.1 Ignavibacteriaceae bacterium | reverse complement strand
GTGATGCAGTTGTTGTATCTGTCTCTTACAATTTCATATTCTACTTCTTTCCATCCGGCAAGCGATTCTTCGATAAGAATCTGATTTGTGAAAGTGAAAGCCCTTCTTGCTTTTTCTATAAGCTCGTTTTTATCCTTCACTATTCCCGATCCTAGTCCGCCCAGAGCGTAAGCTATTCTTACCATTACGGGAAAGCCGATTGCTTCTGCCGCAGCTATTGCCTCATCAACGTTATTTGCAGTTCTGCTGACGGCTACCTTCAGGCCTATTTCGGTTACGCGGTTGGCGAATCGAAGCATGTCTTCGGTATCTTGTATGGCTTCTACCGGCGTACCCAGGACTTTTACGTTATATTTTTCCAGAATGCCTTTTTCGTAGAGTTCAACGCCTACGTTGAGAGCGGTCTGTCCTCCGAATTGAAGCAGAATGCTGTCCGGCTGTTCTTTCTGAATAATCTTTTCGACGAAGTTCGCTTTGATCGGCATGAAGTAGACTTTGTCGGCGAAGTTTTCTGAGGTCTGAATCGTAGCGATGTTCGGGTTTATCAGCACAGAAAAAATCTTATCTTCCTTCAAAGCTTTAATTGCCTGGCTGCCGGAGTAGTCGAATTCACCGGCTTGTCCAATCTGCAGAGCCCCTGATCCGAGAATAAGTACTTTTTTTGGTTTGCCTCTTTTAATCATTTTATAGCCCTCAAAAACATGTCAAAAATAAATTCGGTATCATCCGGGCCCGGCGATGCTTCCGGGTGGAACTGCGACGCAAAGAAGGGTTTTGATATATGGATAATGCCTTCGTTAGTTCCGTCGTTGTCGTTAACAAACCACTCGCGCCAGTCTTCGGGAAGAGTTTCCGAATTAACGGCGTAACCGTGGTTTTGCGAAGTTATGTAGCTTCTTTTAGTGCCAAGTTCGTTGCACGGCTGATTGTGGCCCCTATGTCCGTATTTGAGTTTATAAGTATCGGCGCCGGCGGCGAGAGCCATAATCTGGCTGCCAAGGCAAACGCCGAGCATCGGCATATTTTTAGCCATCGCCTTTTTTACGTTTTCTACTGTGGCCTTGCACATTTTGGGATCGCCCGGTCCGTTAGAAACAAGAACGCCGTTCGCTTTCTCTTTTGAGAAATCGTAATCGTAAGGAACTCTAAGGACGGTAACGTCTCTCCTCAGAAAAGCCTGAATGATGTTGTTTTTCGTGCCGCAGTCTACAAGGATAATTTTCTTCTTGTTTCTCTTATACTCTACCGGTTCCTTTACCGAAACTTCGCCGACGAGATCGAGTTTGTTGATATCCTGAAAGTCGGTCTTTTCTTTATTGTTTATTATAATTTTGCCGAGCATTGTTCCTTTTTCGCGAAGCTTGCGCGTCAGCATCCTGGTATCGATTCCGTAGATTCCGGGAATCTTCTGTTCATTCATCCAATCCGAAAGAGAGCGCTTGGCATTCCAGTGAGAATACTCATCGGAATAATCAGAGATGATTATGGCTCTCGTATGAATTTCTTCCGACTCGAAGTTTTTAAGAAGTCCGTTTTCTCTTTCGTTGCCCGGAACGCCGTAGTTGCCTATAAGCGGGTAAGTGAAAACGAGTATTTGTCCCCTGTAAGACGGATCGGTCATCGTTTCAGGGTAGCCGACCATTCCCGTATTAAATACAACCTCGCCGCTTGTATTTCCGGCATAACCGAAGCCTACGCCGGTAAATTCCGAGCCGTCCTCAAGTATAAGCTTAGCCGTTGTTTTTTTGCTGTTCATTTTTACCTTGCTGATTATCTTGTAATATTATTCATTGTCGGGCGGACAAAAAAATAGCCACTCGAGGAGTGGCTATTAATTTATAGACTCTATTATCAATCCGGTAATTATCTTTAATTTATTTACTTTTAATCCGCGCAATTATCTTTTCTAGAAGTTTTTCAAATATATGGGAAAGACATTTTAGATTCAATTTGATATTTATTTTTTTTAGTGATTTATTTCACTACGTGAGCTTCTTGATTACAATTTTACTCATTTTGAAAAGGGAGCTTTATAAAATTGCAAAATTTGATATATGTATGCGCTAACTATCGACCTGCCTCACATTTAACTTATTATTAACATTAAGGAATCAAATCCCTCTTGTCATCACGTATTTTAATCACAATATTTGTAAAAGTTAAAACGAGTTAATCCGGATGAAAACCAAAAAAAGCGCGCCTTCCGCAAAACCGTCCAAAAACACAAAGACTTTTATTCTCGATACTAACGTTGTACTTCACGATGCGACTTGCATAACTCAGTTCCAGGAGCACGACGTTGTTATTCCCCTTACCGTGCTGGAAGAACTTGACCATTTTAAAAGAGGAAGCCAGGTTATTAATCTGAATGCCAGAGAGTTTGCACGCACTCTCGACTCGATGACCGGATCGGCCTTGTTCAACGGCGGCGTTTCGATGGGGAAAGGCAGAGGGAAGGTAAGAATAGCAATATCCCGCGGAATATCCGCTGAAATAAAAGAAATGTTTAAAGAGGATACTCCTGATCACCGTATCCTTTCTGTCGCTTATGAATGGAATAAAAAATACGGCAACAAGACATCAATTATTCTTGTGACCAAAGATGTTAATTTGCGCATGAAGGCGAAGGCTCTCGGCATTCCCGCAGAAGATTATACAACCGATCGTATCGGCAGCGTTGAAGAACTTTACAGCGGAAAATCTATTGTTGAAGATTTTGACGACGATATGATAGTAAAGCTTTTCCAGGTACCTTATGAAATTCCTGCGAAGCAGATATTAAAAAAACTCGATAAGGACTCCGAGCCGAACAAGTTTTATATTATTAGAAACACAAGCAGATCGGTTTTGGCTTATCTCGATAGGGACAAGGAGCTTCTTAAGAAAGTAGATAAAAATATTATATACGGCATTAAGCCGCGCAATGCGGAACAAACTTTTGCCGTGGACGCATTAACCAACAACGATATTCCGCTTGTTACGATGACTGGAAAAGCTGGTACAGGTAAAACACTTCTCGCCCTTGCAAGCGCGCTCCACGTAAGAAAATATTATAGGCAGATATTTATAGCGCGCCCCATTGTACCTTTGAGCAATAAAGACATCGGCTATCTTCCTGGCGACGTACAGAGCAAGATAGAACCGTATATGCAGCCTCTTTGGGATAATTTAAGAGTAATTCAGGACCAGTTTACTGAAAACGATAAGCAGAGTCAGCTTATTAACAATATGCTGAAGGACGAAAAGCTCGTCATAGAGCCTCTCTCTTACATCAGAGGCAGAAGTCTTCAGCGTATTTTCTTTATTGTAGACGAAGCGCAGAACTTAACACCTCACGAAATTAAAACTATAATCACCCGCGCGGGTGAAGGATCGAAGATTGTTTTCACCGGCGATATCTACCAGATCGATCATCCGTATCTCGATTCGCAGTCTAACGGACTTTCATATCTTATAGATCACTTCAAAGGGCAGAAACTTTACGCTCATATAAATCTCGAGAAGGGAGAACGTTCCGAGCTTGCGGAATTAGCCAGCAATCTTTTATAAAGAATCGCTGCCGGCATGATAGATTTCCGTTGTTCTTCTCACAGCGAAAAGTTATTTTATAAGCGTTCCGATATTCCATTCATATACTAAATGGAAGGGTAAGTTTATGAAACGAATTTTACAGTTATTCATATTATTCTCCACTCTTCTCATCCTTAACGGGTGTATTGATGTTCAAACCCATATAAACGTAAACAAAGACGGATCCGGCACAATCCGGGAAACAATGCTTCTGAGCCGCGAGACTGTGATGATGCTTCAGAGCTTTAAATCGGGTATCAGCGATTCATCTAAAAGTAATAATGACTTTGATTTATTTAAAGAGGATGAATTGAAAAAAAAGGCCGCTGATTACGGACCCGGTGTAACTTACGTGTCAGGCCAAAAGATATCAAAAGACGGGCAGGAAGGTTATACCGTATTATATAAATTTAAGGACATCAATAAACTGAAATTGAATGAGAACCAGGTGAAAAAATCACCGATGGAGATGGGTTCAAAAAGTAAAAAGGATAAAAGCGAGTACATAACTTTCCATCTGAATCGCGGATCAATACCGGAGCTTGTAATAAATATGCCGGAAGATAAAATGAAATCATCTGATGAAACGGAAGTTGAGAAACCGGATACCGCAGCGGCAGACAGCGGATTCGCCCAGATGTTCTACAATATGATGAAGGATTTCCGCATTGCGCTTGTTGTTCATATTAATGGAAATATCAAAAGCACCAACGCCACTTATGTGAATGATTCCGACATAACTTTGCTTGACGTTAAGTTTGCCGATCTTATAAAAGATAAAGATAAGATCGCATTATTAAGCCGATCTCAAAACCAATCGGTCGACGAGCTTAAAACTCTGCTGAAAAATATCCCCGGTATTAAGCTGGAATTAAACCGTAAGATAAAAGTTAAATTTGATTGAAAGGAATAGCGTCAGCCTTATTGATCCGAAGCTGCTCATGTTTATTCCTGATTTATAATTAAATTTACGTGAGTAAAAATTATTTTCTGCCGGAATTAAATATCGGCGGAATTTATCAAATCTATGTAAGAGAATTTGTCCTGTTTTTTATAAATGAAAAAATTTAATTATCCGCATTTAACAAGATTCCTGTTGAAATTCGCTAATATTCCTGCGTCTCTTTTACTATTGATTTATATGGTCGCTTCTGCGATAGATTTACGCCACTCATTGATTTCCCTTATCCCCTTGATAATTGCTTTTCTGCTGATGTTTTTTCTCAACAAAAGATACCTTACCCTCTACAAAGTTATCCCCTACACTATAGAGGCAGATTTAGAGAAACTCCGCTGTACCGATTTTACATTCTATAACAAAGAAGTAATAATTTATTATAAAGATATAGAAAAACTTTCCGGCGGAATTTTCCTGGGAAAGATCAGCGGACTAATGAAAGTTCATTACGCCGGAAAGCAGT
>JBJKTB010000175.1:0-2927 GCA_046703345.1 Ignavibacteriaceae bacterium | reverse complement strand
GTCCCAGTTTGAGTTCCGGCTGTTCGACGTATTTTTCTCTTCGATGTTCATTATAGTTATTCCTGTTTGGGTGTATGCGGCAAGAAACAGAATCGCGCTGTTCCGGCGAATAATTGATTTTACGTCTGTGATGGTAATTATTCTTTTATTTTTCTTTTTGTTCGCTCCAATCGTTGCCGGGACAAATCCGGAATTTCAAAAGAACCTTGCCGTAACAAAACTCCTTCCGCCTTTTTCCAGCGCTTATGTTATTCATTTAAAAGAACTGGCGGGTAAAGAACAGAGCGAGCTTGATAAATTTATTTCATTAAAAAATGAAGTCGTAAAAAGATCATTCGACGAAAGTATTATTCTTGCCGACAGTGTTGCGATTTCAAGCAGTATCATTTATTATCAGAAAGACCGGCCATATAATCTCGAAAAAGATACGGTTGTTTATAAAGACGGCAAGCCGTATATAACAAAAACAGTTTATCTGCTGGGCACTGATGAGCTGGGACGCGATATTTTTTCAAGACTTGTGTACGGCGCGCGCATTTCGCTGTTCGTCGGATTAGGTTCGGTAGTTATTTCTCTCGTCTTAGGGCTTCTGCTTGGTTTTCTCGCGGGATATCCGGGCGGGGTTACCGATACTTCATTAAGCCGGATAACAGATATGTTTCTCGCGTTCCCAGTTATTTTTTTAATAATCCTGATTTTGGCTCTGTTCGGAAATTCGCTGCTCAGCGTTATAATTGTTTTAGGATTTTCCGGATGGATGAGTCTTTTTAAAATAGTCAGAGGCGAAGTGATATCGTTAAAGTCAAAGGACTTTTTTGTCACCGCAAAATTCATCGGTCTCAGCGGAAGCAGTTTATTAAGAAAGGAAGTTCTGCCGGTTATTTTAGCTCCCGTTATTGTAAATCTTGTTTTCCAGTACGGTAATGTTATACTTGCGGAAGCGGCTCTTAGCTATCTCGGTTTGGGCACAGGCAGCTCGTATCCGTCGTGGGGAGCCATGATAGAATCAGGACAAAATTATCTGTCGCAGGCATGGTGGATGATTTTCTTCCCGGGTATTATATTGTTCCTTACTCTGTTCGCGGCTAACAATGTTGGCAAAGAGATAAACATATTTTTTAATCCGAGACTTAAGGCATGATAAACGAACGGTATATCGTTAAAAAGAAATTGGGGCAGGGCAGAAGCAAGGTTTTTCTTTGTGAAGATATAGATTTTCCCGGAAGAGATATAGCGTTAAAAATGCTTAGTCCGGGTGCCGATGAGCTTGAAACCGGAATTTTCAGGAATGAATTTTTTACTCTTCAAAAACTCGATCATCCGAATATAGTAAAAGCGATTGAGTTCGGGACTATCGTTAAGAAAGCAGAAGGAGACGAAGAAATTACTCTCGGCAGCAGCTTCTTTACTCTCGAGTACGTAACCGGAACCGGGATTACCGATTATCCGGATTCTGCCGATGAATTAGTTCTTATCGACATGATTGTTCAGCTGTGCTCGGTGCTTTATTATCTGCATCAGTCGAACTATATATATTACGATCTGAAACCCGAAAATGTGCTGGTGCACGAATCGGGCGGAAGACCGTTTATAAAAATTATAGATCTCGGATTTGCGCAGTGCATAGTGAATAACCGTGAAAGCGTTGTAAGGGGAACTACTCAGTATATAGCGCCGGAAATTCTTAACAGTCAGTCGCATGATTTTCGTGTAGATCTTTACTCGCTCGGTATGATGCTTTACGTTATTGTATACGGAAAATTTCCGTTTGACATTTCGGACGAAATGGAAATATACCGGGCTCACATGGAAAGCGAATTCGAATTTCCCGAGAATGGCAAATCAGAAAAGATAATCGCGGTAGTTAAAAAACTTCTTGAAAAAGATCCCGACGAAAGATACGGCAGCGCAATACAAGTTATACAAGATCTCGGAATTGAATTAACGGAAGAAATATACAGAGACTGGGTGCCTGTAAAAACTTTTGCCGACAGAACCGATTTTATTAATATTCTCAACAAATATCTGGATGATAAATCGAGCAGCGAAGTTTTCGCCATTAAAGGTTCTGAAGGATCTGGAAAGACAGCGCTGGTCTACGAGATTTATTCTACTCACGACAGAACCGTTTTCATAGACGGAAGCAAGCCGCTGACCGGAATTAATTTCGTGAGAAATTTAATTAAACAAATTATATACAACGGCTTTGTCTTCCCTAACTTAACCTCAGAACTGCTGAATCAGATAGATTCTCTTTACAGCCGCGGAATGGAAGAGCTGATCGGCGCGTTAAAATCAATCTTCAATAAAATAGCAGCCGAAAACAAGTTCAACTTAATACTGGACGCGTTTAACGGATACGACGAAAAGGCGCTTGAAATATTAAAGAACCTCATCCCTATATTTCAGGTGCATAATATAAAAATAATTCTAACTGAAAATTCAGACCTGCCTTCCTTCTCCGCTTCAATTTTCAATTTGAGAGAGCTAAGTCTGTCTCCGTTCACCGAAGCGAATCTTACCGAGTACCTCGACAAAAGTCTGTACAATTCTTTTCCTAAAGGAGAATTGAAAAAATTGATGCTCTCTTATGCCGATTTGATGCCGGGCAGTATAGTAGGATTTATTAGGGATCTTATTCTCTTTAAGATAATTTCATTCTCGCCCGACGGCGTTAAGATCGAAACTTCCAGAAGCTCCGAAGAAGCATTAAAAGGGACGCACGAAGAAATTTATATGCTTCGTTTGGGCAGATTAACTTTTGAGGAGCTGTCGGTAGCTAAGATGATTGCCGCTCTCGAGATAAGCGTTGAGCCGAGAATACTCGGAATTCTGACTAATCATACTCCGGATGAAATGTCCGTACTGCTTAACGGTTTGCAGCAGAGAAATATTATTCATCCCGCGGTCTCCAATTCGGCGCCGGC
>JBJKTB010000174.1:0-4293 GCA_046703345.1 Ignavibacteriaceae bacterium | reverse complement strand
CGCGGATGTAATTGTGGAATAATCCTTCCATTGCGTCGTGTCCACCAGAATCATCTTAGTTGAAGAAAGGTTCCCGCTGCTTACTGTTACTGCAGCACTGTCCGCCCGGTGATCTTTCATCAAATATTTTATTTCATAATAACCGGGCATAATATTTTTCAAAGTAGAAGGTGTTATATACCCCGAGTTTGAATCATCAATAAGTATCTCAGCCCCTTCTGGATAACTGTCGCAGAATATTTGTCCTCTCATACCTGGATTCTTTGAAAAGTCAACGAACACAGATTTTTTCTCGCCTTCTACCACGTCAACAGTAAATGAAGTATCGCGGAATTAATTTTTTTTCAAAGTAACAAGATAACTGCCGGTTGTTAACCATGTCAGGCTGTCCGGTGTTGCTCTTCGGCGCTCTTTCCCGTCAAGCAGTATATGAAAGTCCTTTGGGTATGAATCTATATATACGTATCCGTCAGGCGGCGGTTCGTCTGGCGGGGTTACTGATACTTGTTTATTACATGAGCTTAAGAAGATTAAGCAAATTAGAATAAATGCTGGAAGTAATGCCGTGCTCGCGTTTAATTTTTGGGAGAATTTAATTTTCATTTCAAAATTTTTTAGGGAGACAAATTAAAATATTTATAGTTTTAATTTCTTCATTTTCCTTTGTACTCAACCAAACCGCCGCCGATTGTTGAAATCCATATATTGCCGTTTGCATCTTCGGCCAATCCGGTTATATTATTAAGCACCAAACCCGTTTTATCATATGTGTATGAAGTAACGTTTGAAGGATCGTTAAAGGTTATAAGACCTTCGTCCGTTGCTATCCACTTAGTATTATTGCGGGCTATCAATATGGCATTTACTCTGCTGTGCGTAGGAATAGGATAGATATTGTGCCATGTCGAGCCGTCGAAATAAGAAACCCCGTTGCCGAACACCGAATTTTTATCGAAGCCGGCCCAGATATAGCCGTTGGGCGCTTCGGCTAGCGCGGTAACGTTGTCGCTTATTATTTTCGCACCTGCATTTCTGAAATAATTCCATCTGCCCGAAACTGTTAACTCGGCAATGCCGCTGTTCTTGAGGCCTGCCCAAATGTTCCCTGTGCTGCTTACAAGGATGGACGTAACTACATCAACGGGAACAACTGTAACATCTTCCCAAACCCTGCTGCCGTTTGACAGATATGTTTTTGTAAGTCCCGCATGTGTGCCTATATACCAGTTGCCGTGGTTGTCGGCGCCTATCGCTTCAACGAAAAAATCGGGAAGCAGAGATGTTTTATATGTGAAGATGTCGGACGCGGCGCCGTTTTTTGTAAGGAATCCGCGGTCGGAACCGATAAAGACAGTGCCGGAGTTATCGAATGAAATACAATTGATCGCGTTACTCTGCAGCAAGGAATTTCCCGAGCTGAATTCCTGCCACATGTTATTTCCAAATTCAACCGCTCCGAACTGTTCGGTTCCAGCCCACACCGATCCGTTATTCATAACAGCAACACATGTCAGATCGTTTGTAGGGATGGCTGAATTAATAGTATTGTAACTGCGCCATAAGGTTGTATCGACAAGCATTATAGCAGTTTGTGAAAGATTGCCGCTGCTAACCTGAACGTAAGCGCTGTCGTCCTGGTATTTATCCAGGTGAAACCTGATTTCATAATTCCCGGGCAGAATACCTTTAAGGGTAGCAGGTGTATAATATCCGGTAAACTTGTCGTTAATGTATATCATCGCGTTGCCCGGGTTGCTCTCGCAGTAAATGCTGCCCAGCATATTGGGATTTTTTGAAAAGTCTATATTTAATGAGGTCCTTTTTCCTTCCGTAACCTCAATTGTCAGAGAAGTATCGCGAAACAAATCTTTTGTCAAAGTAAGATTATACTTTCCCGTTGTCAGCCAGGTTAAACTGTCGGGCGTTGCCCTTCTTCTTTCCTTGCCGTCGAGCAGAATGTGGAATCCTGCCGGATATGAATCAACAAACACATAACCATTGGGCGGAGGATTATCCGGCGGAGTAACAGATACATCTTTATTGCACGACCAGCTTAATATCGAAAAAGACAGAAGCAATGATAATGGTAAGTCCTTTATTAATTCTAGATTCGATTTAATTTTCATGAGACATGAATTTCCTTACTAATAACCTAATGAATGTAGATAATCGTAAGTAAATTTTATCTGAAAGTTTGTTCTTATATACGAACCGAAAACGCCGAAACCTCCTTTAACGTTGGAATAATCCGGCAGATCGAGCCGCACGGTAAAAGCGTCTGCCCCAAGTTGTATTGAAGAATAATATGTGCTCAGATTTTCATCATACACTATCATATGAACATTCATTTCGGCTATTGAGAAATCGCTTTTGCTCTCACCGTTCGGAAGATCATTTAAAGCCCTGCTGATTGTACTCATGTCTAAAGTAATCGAATTTTCTTTAGTCTGCTTCGGATAAATGGGAGTTGATACTCCGTCTAAATTTGAGTAATAAAGCGGTACCGGATATTCCAGCGCTTCAGTAGACCCCTTTTTATAATATGTTATAACAATTTTAGGTGAATACAGTACGCCCGTCAATCCCTTCCATTTTATATAGACGAAGTTGTTGACCGCGGGAGGAATTACCTTGTCGTTATTATAATCCCAAAATCCGTTGGGACTAACATCAGGGGTTTTAGTGAATGATTGAAGTAGCAGTCCGTTCGGAAGCAAAGCCTCAATATCTACATACTGGTTTGGCTCGGGCCGCAGGTTATTAACGTAATAACAATGAATTGAGTCTTTATACTGAGATGTATCCGATCTGGGTAGTGTTGTGTCGCGCATTTCATAAAGCGTATCTCGGTACCACATATTTACTTCGGCACCGATTATCGCCGGATCAGTAGTGTTCGTGTAGGGATTAAATCCGTCGGCCGGTTCGTAGCTGTGCGTAAGTGTTACTATCTGCAAAGTGGTATCGCTTCTCATTACTCCTGTTAAAATATTCCTTTCTCTGAACGGTGCGTTCGGATTCAGGGAATTTTGACAAGAAAAACTTATTAATACCAAGACCGGCAAAACGGCATATAAAATTATTTTTTTCATAACTCAATGTTCAAAGTTGCTGTTGGTAAAAACGGCAGCATATTAACGCGCTGACCGGTGTCTCGCTTAAAGTAAAAAATATTCTGCCGGTTGTATACGTTCAATACGCTAACGTCGAAATCAAATTTTAGAAAATCTATTTCAAAGCGCTTGCTTATGCTCATATCAAGTCGATGATAATCGGGCAGCCTTCCCAGATTTTTATCGGCAAGTATGGCATATGGGATGTAGCCTTCGTATATCTGCCAGTCGGAATAAAAATCATCGAAATAGAATTTATTATAGTAGCCCCAGTTTTGTGTAAACGGCAGCCCGGAATTGAATATCCATGTTGCGCTGGCCGACCAGCCTTCGCCGAGGTTCAGTTCAAGGAGAAGATTTACCGCATTGCGTACATCGTATCTGGGGTAATAGATCCAGCCGTCCACGTTTTTGTAAGCCCAGCTCAGCGAATATGAACTTGTTATGCTTACGGGGTCTTTTATGTATTTAAGAAGGAACTCCCATCCGTACGATTCGCCGCTTCCTTCCACCAGGTCGGGGTCAGAATCTACAACTTTTTTGTCGTTGAGTGTGGGGATGTTCTGCATGAATTTGTAATAGCCCTGAATGTCGAGTGAAAGGTTTTCGGTAAAATCTATTTTTGTGCCGGCGGTATAATGAATTGAAGAAGCGGTTTTAAGATACTCAGGTATTATTATCCACGGCTCAAAAAGCGAGATAACTTCGTTTTCATCGGAAAGCGTAGTTACCTGCTGGTGATAAATGCCCCAGGCGGCTTTTAATGAAACTGTCGGCAGGAGCCTGTATGTTAAACTAACCCTCGGGCCGAGAAGAAATGAACTTCCCTGAGACTTGGACAATCCGGTAAGATCGATCCGGCTTCCTATGTTTGCCCCGAAGTCCTCGTACCTCATAAATTTGTAAAAAGCAAAAGCGCTTATACCAGTTCCGTGCGAACCTATATCCGAAACCGCGCCGAAAGAATTTTCAAGAAGCAGTTTTGTATCAAGATCTTTTACTTCCAGACCGACGTGCATCTCGTCTTTAGAATCGTATATGTAAGTAAATTTCGTATCAAATGTAATATCGCTTATGTTATTCGTCTTGGGCTTTGAATCGCTGAGTTTCGGATCAACCGCACCGCTGAAACTGCTGGACGACAATCCCATCTCAAAAAACAGAGGAGAATCGGTAACCT
>JBJKTB010000173.1:0-3831 GCA_046703345.1 Ignavibacteriaceae bacterium | reverse complement strand
AAAAATTGAAATGTGATAAATAAAAGAATGTTTTCTTTTCATGAAAATTCCCCGGGGTAATTTATCCACGCTAAAATAATATGATTGAAATATCAGTTATTAACCGATAAAGTACAAACAAATGTATTTAACTTTTAGACTTCTTTTACAGTGGCTGATTTCAAAATTTTGCATTATTGGAAAGCAGATTAACTTCTGAATTCTCGGAGCAATCCGATAAAGGAATAAAGTATACATTTTATAATCTCGGGGAAAACATGAAAATATTATTCGTATATCCGGAAATACCTTCCACATTCTGGAGTTTTAAACACGCGCTTCAATTTGTTTCAAAACATGCGCCCGAACCGCCGCTCGGGTTAATTACCATGGCGGCAATGCTTCCGGCCGAATGGGAGAAGAAGCTGATCGATATGAACGTTTCGCTTCTTAAAGAAGAAGACATAAGATGGGCCGATTTTGTTTTTCTCAGCGGCATGAATATTCAGATAAGCTCATTTAAAGATGTTATAAAGAGGTGCAATTTAGCGGGGAAAAAAATAGTTGCAGGCGGACCGCTGGCAACCACGCAGCACAACGATTTTTTAGGCGTTGATCATTTTGTCCTTAACGAAGCGGAAATTACTCTTCCAAGATTTTTAAAAGATCTTGAAAACGGTACGCCTCAGAAAATCTATTCAACAGAAGATTTCCCGGACATATCACTTGCGCCCGTACCTATGTGGGAATTGCTGGATATAAAAAAATACGCTTCGCTCAGCGTTCAGTATTCGCGCGGCTGCCCTTACGACTGCGAGTTCTGCAGCATAACAATGCTGAACGGCAGGAGGCCGCGCGCCAAAAGCATAGAACAATTTATTAATGAATTGAATCGTTTGTATGAGCTTGGATATAGAGGAAACATCTCAGTAGTAGACGACAACTTCATTGGCAACAAAAGAAAACTTAAATCCGAAACTCTGCCGGCTTTAATCGACTGGTCGCGGCAGCGCAACTACCCGTTCGAGTTTATCACCGAAGTTTCTATTAATCTTGCTGATGATGATGAATTAATTAAGATGATGGTTGACGCCGGATTCTACAGCGTATTCGTGGGCATTGAAACTCCCAACAACAAGAGTCTGGCAGAATGCGGTAAGTCTCAAAACATGAAACGCGATCTCATCTCTTCAATAAAAAAGCTGCAGCGAGGAGGATTTATTGTATCAGGCGGATTTATCGTAGGATTTGATAACGACAGCACTGAAATTTTCGACGAGCAAATAAGCTTCATAAAACAAAGCGGAATCGCATCGGCAATGGTAGGACTTCTTAACGCCCCCACTGGTACAAAACTTTTTAAGCGGCTTAAATCTGAAAACAGACTTCTCGAAGGCTTCAGCGGAAACAACATGGACGGCTCAATCAATTTTATACCAAAGATGGATTACAAACAGCTGATCGGAGGCTATAATAAAATTCTTCATACCATATATTCTCAAAAGGAATATTACGAACGGCTGAAACAATTCCTGAAGGAATACGAACTGCCGGCATGGCAGAAAACAAAACTGACAACTGAGGACATTAAAGCTTTCGTAAAAATAATCTTTAAGATTGGAATTTTCGAAAAAGGCAGTAAATACTTTTGGAAGCTGCTTCTGGTAAGCTTAATTAAGTATCCTAAAAAGTTTACCACGGCCATGACCTTCTCTGTATACGGCTATCATTTCAGAAAGATTGCGGATTCGGTATGAGCTTTTATCCGAAGAGTTAAAACTTATGAAAAGCAAGCTGAAGTAACGATGCGGTGAAATTAGATTACGGCATTACGTAATTTTTATTTCGCCGCATCCGACTTAAGAACAATCAAATCGGTGCTTATATTTGCTTTTACGCCGCTCATCACCGTTGAGACAAGCTGCATAAAATCTATAGTATTGTTGTCCACTTCTGAATTTGAATATGTAGCCCATTTGGGAGCATATCTGATTGGAATATTCATTCCTACCGAAGCGATTAGTCTGGTGTTGTCAAGGTGACAGAATCCGTCCTTCTTAGTAGCGTCAACAGGCACCCAGTCGTATCCGGGAAGATAAATTTCCGACCATACATGATAGCCGGTATTGCCGGGCATAAAAACAAATCCCGACTGCTGCCGCGCGGGAATTCCTGCGGCGCGGGCTAGCGCTATAAACAGCGCCGAATACTGCCCGCAGTCGCCTTTGCAAGTCTTCAAAGCCGCCGCCGCACCGCGCGATTCAGGAGGATATACATATTTCATTGTGTCTCTAACGAAATTAAAAACGGCGCGGGCTTTCTCAACGGGATTTGTAATGCCGGCGGTTATTTCGGCTGAAGTATTTTTTATTTCGGGAGTCTGTTCAAGAAGGTATTCAGGTTTTGTGTAAAACTTTAATATCTGCGGGGGAATCTTATTACAGTTTTCGGCTACGGCGTTTTCATTGATATCGGGTTTGTAATCATACGCCGTAAATGAGAATTTTCTTTTCACCGTGATGGAGTCGGCGTCCTTTAATTGATCGCTCAAATCCCAGAAGCATATTCTATTTCCGTTCTCGTCCTCAGTAAAAATATCCGAAGGAGCCGGCATATAACCCAGCGCTCTCACGTTTCTCTGCCCTGTATGATCTTTAATATCCGAACTCCATAGAAGCAGAAGCGGAGACTGGTCGGCCGGTATAGAATGATCTGCATTCCAGCTTTTAAGCGAATCTCCTTTTAAAACTTTTATGTTTCTTATATGAACGATAAGCTCGCCTTCAACATTACGCGGATTAGAAAAACCGTTTGCGGCCGTAGCAGGAATATAACCGCTTTTTTCGGCAACGTAAGAAGATGAACACCAATAAAAGAAAACGGCGGCGGCGAAAACAAGAATATATTTAACGATAGCGTTTCTCATGAAAAAATCTGCATAAGGTGATGCTGCATATGATCGAAGTAATCGTTTATAAGATACTCAAGCGTTGCCGGTTCGTCCGCCGGAGGTTTCTGCCAGCATATCTCCTGAAGATTATGATCTTCGCGAGGTTCGTAAAGCTTCTCTTCCGGTATTGAATCGATCATGTGCAGAAGATGTTTATTGTAAAGCACCCAGAGCGATATAAGCTGATTCCAGTCGGCTTCTTTATAATTCTGTACTTTAACCCATAGATTCTCGTCGTAAGTATTAAAGATAAGATCGTCCGTAAATTGCGCGTTTACAAATCTTGCGTGGTTGTTAGCGGCGGAATCGATAAGATGGCCGAGCATCTCTTTGCGCAGCCATTTCCCGGGAGCGTATGAAGTAGTCGCCGTCTCGTCTGTCATGTCGCGCAGGTTTATTTCCGTCGATTCGAAAAATTCGCCGTAATAATCGCTGAACTTGCCCATATAAAATTCTCCGGTAAAATTATTTTTGTGTCAAAAATTTATTTTCTCTCGATGCAATTTAAACAATTCCGGTGAAGAAATAATCGAATGATAAGATAAAAGTAATGTTTCAATTCATTTAATATTTTTCGTGCTCAAAAAATCTGTAATTTCGTTACTCGTCGCCGTATTTTTTTTCGCCGGCGGTTACTTCAATATTCAAATAATTCTGGTCCGGCGGAAGAGGACACGTAGCATACCGTGTAAACGCGCAGGGCGGGTTATAAGCTTTGTTAAAGTCGAGAACCGTTTTGCCTTCCGAATCCGGCAGAGCAGCGTAAAGAAATCTTCCCGCGCCGTAAGTTTTTTTGCCGCTTGTCTGATCGGCGAAAATAATGAACAGCTGATCGCCCTCGATTAAGGGATCTAGTTTGAACGTCTTTCCATTCAGTTTAAATTCCAGCGAATAGTTTAGGC
>JBJKTB010000172.1:0-6549 GCA_046703345.1 Ignavibacteriaceae bacterium | reverse complement strand
AACGCGGCTAAAGAAATCTACTCGCTTGCATCGCAGTACGGACTCGGCGGGAAAGATTTCTCGGCGGTCTACCAGTTTTTGATCAAGCGAAATGATTAGAGAATTTTCTTGAATAATCGGCAAAATTTTATACTAAAAATAATTTTATGACTTCTGTTGTTAGCTGATTTAGAAGGATTGAAGGTTAATAAAACTTAATAATGCATTTTATTTATTTTGTGTTATATTAATCCATCAACAAAAATTACTTTGGGCGGATAAGAAATGCAAAAGGGACTTATCTCGCGCAATCTTTCGTTCTCTAACTTTCCTGTACTCATATTTATTTCGTTTTTAACATTTCTGCTGCATCTTGTTTTCAGCGCTGAGTACGGTTTTTGCAGGGATGAACTGTACTATATGACGTGCGGCGAAAGGCTGGACTTCGGGTATGTCGATCTTCCTCCGCTAATTCCTGTTGTTGCCGATGTATCCCGCGGATTGTTTGGAAGTTCAGTAAGAGCAATAAGATTTTTCCCCGCTGTTGCAGCCGGTTTCCAAGTATGGTTTGCAGGTATGATTACCAGAGAACTCGGAGGCGGAAAATTTTCGGAGGCTACTGCAGCTCTCCTTGTATTCTTTACTCCGTCTGTTCTAATTTTTGACAACAGGCTCTCAAACGAGGCATTCGCAATTCTCTTCTTCGAAGTTCTTATTTATATTTTTATTTTAATAGAAAAAAGAAAATCAAACTATCTCTGGTTAATTTTCGGAACAGTTGCGGGGTTCGGAATTCTTACAACCAATTCGATTCTTTTATTGGTACCTGGTATTCTTTTTCTTATGCCGTTCTTCTCTTTTCGAAGACATTTCCTCAATTTCTGGTTTGGACAGGGAGCAATTATTGCAGCCTTAATCGTGCTGCCGTATCTGATATGGGAAGCCGGAAACGGCTGGCCGACTCTGGAATATTTTGCGAATCAGCTGTACAGCCGCCGGCCCTCTGCATCTCAAGCTGCCGGCATCGCGAACCAGATTGGAGAAATGCATCCTGCTTTTCTGCCTTTTATGCTGCTCGGTCTGTATTATTATTTGCTTTCGGCGGAAGGCAGAATATTCAAACTATTCGGCCTGCTGTTTTTTATTTATCTTGCCGCGGCAGCGCTTTTCGGCATGGATCTCTTCAGCACGGTTCTATTCTACCCCGTGCTGCTTGCCGGAAGCGCGGTACTGCTCGAACGTATGCTAAAATCGGAAAAGTATCATCGGCTGCGTACGATAACCGCCTCATACATTATTATGGCCGGACTTGTCTATTTGCCTTTTTCTCTGCCTGTTTTGAATGAGAAAAATATTCTTGCATACACCAGGGATGTAGGAAATAAATTACGCGTTATCCCCGGTTACGATAAACAAAACATACCAGCTCATTTTGCAGATATGTTCGGCTGGCCGGAAATGGTTGAGACTATTGCGGCAGTATTTGATTCTCTTCCTGTTCAAGAATCTATTTCATGCGGAATCTATACTAATAACTACGGTGAGGCCGGAGCTGTAGATTTTTACGGAAGACAGTACGGCCTTCCGAGAGCTATATCTTCGCACAACAATTACTGGCTTTGGGGCCCCCGCAAATTCAGCGGAGATATTCTTATCGCAGTCGGGGGTGAAGAAAAACAGCTTCGTAAATACTTTGACGAAGTTATAATTGTTGCAAGATTCACTCATCCTCATACCCGCAGCCCTAAGAAAAATCTTAACATTTACATTTGCAAGAAATCAAAAAAGAGGCTTAACCTTTTGTGGCCGGAAATGAAGCTGTTCATTTAAAATTTAAACTCCACTTACTCAAAGAATTCTTTTCCTCTTTCAATTACTGTCTGAAGTTCCTGAATAAAAACAATTAGTAATAAACACAAGGAGATATTATATGAAGTTAAAGGTGTTTGCCTTTGTTATCTCTTTTCTGCTTTTGGCATCCGTACGAGTAAGTCCGCAGGACATAAGCAAGATCAACATACCTTACCAGAAATATGTTCTGGATAACGGTTTGACTTTAATAGTTCATGAAGATCATAAAGCGCCTATTGCCGCTGTAAACATCTGGTATCATGTGGGCTCAAAAAATGAAAAAGACGGGAAGACAGGCTTCGCTCACCTTTTCGAGCATTTGATGTTCAACGGCAGCGAAAATTATAATGACGATTATTTTAAAGCTATGGAAAAAATCGGTGCTACGGATCTTAACGGAACGACTAATGAAGATAGAACCAATTATTTCGAGAATGTACCTGTAACGGCGCTGGATATGGCGCTATGGATGGAATCCGATAGAATGGGCCACCTTCTTGGCGCCGTAACTCAGGCTAAACTTGATGAACAGAGAGGAGTCGTTCAAAACGAAAAGCGTCTAAGCGAGAACGAACCATATTCTTTAAGCTATGAACTGATTACTAAAAATACCTATCCGGAAGGACATCCATATTCCTGGACTGTGATAGGCTCGATGGAAGACTTAAATGCGGCGAGCCTTGAAGACGCGCGCGAGTGGTTTAAGACCTATTACGGTCCTTCTAATGCCGTGCTGGTCATTGCAGGCGACGTAAAGGCCGACGAAGTGAAGCAAAAGGTTGAGAAATATTTCGGCGATATTACTCCCGGTCCCCCTATATCAAAACATCAGGTTTGGATATCTAAGATGACCGGCACCAAAAGACAAATTGCGCAGGACAGGGTTGCGCAGTCCAGAATTTACAAGGTCTGGAATATTCCGCAGTGGAACACAAAGGAGCTTGTCTATCTTGATCTGGTGAGCGACGTGCTGACGTCGGGAAAAAATTCCAGGCTGTATAAGCGATTGGTTTACGACGATCAGATCGCAACAAATGTTTATGCATACCAGGACGGGCGGGAGATCGGCGGACAGTTCGTTATTCAGGCTACGGCGAAACCGGGTGAAGACCTAGCGAAGGTTGAAAAAGCAATTGACGAAGAGCTGACTAAATTTATGAACGAAGGCCCTTCGGAAAAAGAGATGACGCGGATTAAAACTCAATATGTTTCCAATTTCATCAGAGGTATTGAAAGGATCGGCGGATTCGGAGGCAAGTCCGATATTCTGGCGCAGAGCCAGGTTTACGGAGGAAGCCCCGACTTCTATAAGACTAAGCTGGATATTTTAAATAATGCAAAGTCGTCGGATCTTAAAATAGCCGCAGCTAACTGGCTCTCCGACGGAGTCTACATTCTTGAGATACATCCTTATCCTCAGTTAAAAACATTAGCAGCCTCGGTCGATCGTTCGAAGATGCCCGATACCGAAACGCCGCCGGACGCTAAATTCCCTTCGATTCAGAAATCGGAATTATCCAACGGGCTTAAAATAATTCTTGCTAAAGTGGCAACGGTCCCGGTCGTCAATTTTAACTTAATGGTTAACTCGGGATTCGCTGCCGATCAATTTTCACCTCCCGGCACGGCAAGCATGGCGATTAATATGATGGATGAGGGAACAAAGACGATGAACGCGCTTCAGATAAACGAAGAGATTGCGATGCTCGGTGCTAATCTGGGTACCGGCACCGATCTTGATTACGGCTACGTTTCCCTGTCGTCTCTAAAATCAAATCTCGATAAATCACTTGCCGTATATTCTGACGTTATACTGAATCCTTCATTCCCGGAAAAAGAACTCGACAGACTGAAGAAGGAAAGAATAGCCCAGATCAAAAGAGAGAAGATGTCGCCTATACAAATGGCTCTGCGTGTGTTCCCCATGCACTTGTACGGAAAAGGCCATGCATACGGAATACCGCTGACGGGATCGGGTTTTGAGGAAACGGCTGCAAATCTGACGAGAGAAGATATGACTGATTTTCATTCCAAATGGTTCAAGCCGAACAACGCTACTCTTGTTATAGTCGGTGATGTTTCGATGGAAGAAATAAAACCTAAGCTTGAGAAAATTTTCGGCAGCTGGCAGCCGGGAGAAGTGCCGAAGAAGAATATAACTAAAGTAGAACACCATCCCGCGCCGGTTGTGTATCTTATGAACCGTCCTGGATCGCAGCAGTCCATTATTCTGGCGGGGCATGTTGTGGATCCCAAATCTGAAGATGAAATTGCGGTGGAAGCAATGAACCATTTGCTGGGCGGAAGCTTCACTTCCAGGATCAACATGAATTTAAGGGAGGATAAGCACTGGTCGTACGGCTCCGGCAGTTTTATTATAGACGCCAAGGCGCAGCGGCCTTATCTGTTCTACGGTCTAGTACAGCCGGATAAAACAAAGGACGCGATGCTGGAGATGTACAATGAGATAAAAGGTCTTTGCGGAGACAAACCGTGTTCGGACGAAGAGCTAAATAAAGTCCGTCTTAATAAAACGTTGAGCTTATCGGGCGCTTGGGAAACTATGAGATCAATTCAGAATTCGCTAACCGAAATGGTAAAATATAATCTTCCCGATAATTACTTCCAGACTTATTCGAACAAAGTGAAGAATTTAAGTCTTAATGATATAGATAATTCTGTATCTAAGATTCTCCGGCCTGATAATCTCTCTTGGATTGTGGTTACTGACGCGGGCAAGTATGAAGACAGTATAAAAGAATTGGGATACGAAATCAAACATATAGACGGTGACGGGAAAATCCTCGATTAATGAATTATGATGACCGTTCCGCATACATTGCCTTAATTAAATCTGCGTGTATGCGGACGGCCTATTTTAAAATTTTCTTTTAAAAATATTATTCTTCCGCCGGTAATCAGCAGATTGATTTTTTTAATAATTATTGTAATTTGCCGTTTAAATATCCGGCGGGGGGCTTAATGAGTATTGAGAACAGTTATGCTTCAACGATAGAAGGATTCGAAAAATACCGCCGGATTACCGGCTTTATCCTCGGTCCGTTTCTATTCTTTTTGATCATCTTCCTCGGCACTCCCGACAGCTTTATTCAGAATGCTCGCTCGCTTCTTCCCGCGGGCTCCTCCGAAACTCAAATATTACAGCTCGCTTACGGAACAAAAGTTACTCTCGCTATTCTGGTGCTTATGGTAATCTGGTGGGTAACGGAAGCCGTTCCCATTCCCGTTACCGCTCTTCTTCCAGGAATACTGCTGCCGATCTTTCATATAACGGGAGTAATAAACAAGAATTTTTTTGAATTCACGAGCAAGAATATTCTGTCGAATTATGCCAATCCTATAATTTTTCTTTTCCTAAGCGGATTCCTTTTGGCGGCGGCTATGCAGAAATGGAAACTTGATAAGCGGCTTACCCTTTTCATTCTCAGCCGGGGCAATCTCGCGGAAAATACAAAATCAGTACTGCTTGGTATGATGAGCATTTCCGCATTCTTATCTATGTGGATCTCAAACACAGCTACAACAGCAATGCTTCTGCCTTTAGGACTCGGAATGCTGACACAGAGCGGAAGTCATCCCGGCAACTCAAACTTCGGCAAATCACTGATGCTTGGAATTGCATGGGGAGCTTCTATCGGAGGAGTCGGCACAATAATAGGCACGCCGCCGAACGGAATTTGCGTGTCGATCCTGAGCGCATCTGGAATAAGGGATTTCAGCTTTCTTGAGTGGATGGAGTTCGGAATTCCTTTCGTCGTGCTTTTCATTCCAATTGCCTGGCTAGTCCTGCTGAAAATTTTTCCTCCTGAGATAAAAAAAATAGAGGGCGGGAAGAAATTGATTGTCAGTCAGCGTTTGAGTTTAGGCCGCTGGTCGCGGGGAGAGAAACTTACCGTGGTTGGTTTTGCGGCTGTGGTTTTATTATGGATTTCGAACCCATTCTGGGATTATATATTTATAAAACCTCTGGCCGATAACTTGAAGTGGTTTGATGAAAATATTATCGCGTTGTTCGGCGTGCTCCTTCTCTTCCTGCTGCCGGTTGACTGGAAAAAACAAAAATTCGTGCTGGAATGGTCCGACGCAAAATTTGTTGACTGGGGTACGCTGCTGCTCTTCGGAGGAGGCATCGCGTTGTCGGACGGCATGTTTAAAACCGGACTGGCGAACTGGCTGGCAAAATCTGCGGTGGCGTTCCTCGGTAATCCTTCTACTCTGGCGCTTATGTTTGTACTGATTATTCTTCTGGATCTTCTTACCGAAGTAACCTCAAATACGGCGGTTGTCTCTATGATGATTCCGATAATAATTTCAATAGCCGCAGGCACAGGCGATAATCCAGTCGCCTTGTCGGTTGCCGCAACAATGGCCGCCTCCATGGCTTTTATGCTGCCGGTTGCAACTCCTCCCAACGCTCTTGTTTACGGTACCGGATACATAAAGATTACGGATATGGTTAAAGGCGGAATTATACTTGATTTAATCGCATGGTTCTTCACGGCTGCTATAATGTACTTTGTTGCCGATAAACTGCTGGGAGTTATTGTGTTCTGATGGCTTAGTTTTTTTGTTAAAATAAGGGATAAATTTTTAATAAATTAAAACAAGAATTAATTTTAAAGTAAGTAAAAGTATAATCGAAAAAATTATGAAAAATATTGAGGACCTTTCGAAAGAAGATTTAATCAAGCTGTTAAA
>JBJKTB010000171.1:0-2911 GCA_046703345.1 Ignavibacteriaceae bacterium | reverse complement strand
TTTCTGAAGTATCATCTGATGTGTCTTTTTTCCGGTTATATCGTTCCGGTTCCTGTAATCAAGATAAAATCTGTATGCAATTAGATCCGACTCCCAGCCCGGCCCCTCTATTCTGTATAATGCGTCGTGAGGGAAATGATCCTTCGGCACTATTACGGAATCAGTGTCGACAAACTTTCCTCCTGTGTAGTAACCGTCAGTTTTTTTATAGTCCGTCTTAATTCCAAGTACCGCCTGCGTCCTCTGCTTGTAAAATCTTTTCTTCACTCCGGAAGTGTTATAATGAATAACAACCGCTTTCTTTTCTCTCGGCTTATACGACGCGAGAAATAAAAGTTCATCATGTATGCCGTCGCCGTTCGAATCGATAATCTGGCTCGGTATCTCCCCGCCTCTGTCGGTACAGTAAAAATTCATCGGGTTAAAATCTCGGTACGCTTTCTTAAGCGCATTCAGACTCAGTGCTACAGCCTCATCCTTCCTAACTATTTTTATTAAATTTTCAGTCCTTACTGTGATAGTCTTTTCGTCTGAGTTTGATAGGGCTTTATTATTATTCCGGCTGCCGGCATTTGCCGAAATTATTGGTATGAAAACAAAGGCGGCGAAGAAATATTTTAATTGGAGTTTCATAATGACTTTCCCTCCGGTAGAAATGGAATTGTTTATATGGATTTCTTCTTTCCGGTTCTGCTGTCCGGACATTTGTGCTGTGAAGTATATTTTTTAGGAACGACTTTAATAAGAGGATAATATATAGCTGTCAGCTAATGTTTTACGCTGTATATTATAATGTTTATGTTTGTATCAATTCTGTTTCTTTAAACCGTTTTTAATTCCGTCATTGTAAGGATCTATAAGAAACCAGCCGTAATACGGATTCCCCTCGTCTCTTCGAAGTATTAAATATGAAATTCCTAACAGAAGCAGACGGAAGTATTGAATTATTAATCCTGATAAAGGTTTATTCGATTTTCTTGTTGACTTGTTTTTCATTATGCTCAGAGGGCACCCTTAATATTTGTCATGTTGTTGTTTTAGTTACCGATAACTTAATCGTTAACTTTACCGATAGCCAACCTATTTATTTTAAATTAAAATGTCAAGAAAATTATTTAATCAGGTTATATTCGCATTGCTGCAAAAGAGGGAGAATAAATTTCTTCTTGTGTGCAAGTTGAATTAAGGATTGTATAAAAATGTGTTCGACTAGAAGAGTATTTAATCGAAATATTTTTCGGTTAATAAAATTGAAATCAATGCCCCGTTAGATAAGCTGCATACTCGTTCTGCTTATGCCTCGATTTGTATAAAATATAATAATGGGTCTAAAAACGCCGCGCTTCTCTATAAACTTTTTTCTTTTTACTTGATTCCTAGTTCCTTGCACATCCTGTAATAGTTCGACGGAGCAAGCCCGAGTTTCTCAGCAGCGCTGGAATCGGAGCTGGAAATGCTTCGTACATAACTGAAATATTTCTTGCGGAAAATCTTCTCCATTTCCTTCAGCGGAAGAACCATACCTTCGTATAAATTTTCGAAATTTGTTTCTTCTTTTACTATTACGTGATTGCGAAGTATCATCGGATTGCTTATGTCTTTTGTGGTTATTTTTCCGCTGCAGTTCAGTATTAGCCGCTGAACCACGTTGCGCAGTTCTCTTACGTTTCCCGGCCATTTGTAGTTCATAAGTATCTCTTTCGCCTTATCGTCTACTTCAGGCATCTCTACATCAAGATCCCTGCTGAAATAACTTAAGAAATGATCGAACAAAAGTATGATATCCTCTCCGCGGTTTCTTAACGGCAGAACATCAAGCGGAACCACATTAAGCCTGTAATAAAGATCTTCTCTGAACCTCCCGATGTTTACCTCGTTTGCCAGGTTCTTATTGGTTGCCGCTATAATTCTTACGTTCACCGATACTTTCTCTGTGCGGCCTATCTTCTCAATCTCGCCTTCCTGTATTACACGAAGAAGCTTTACCTGTGCCGGGAGCGGAAGTTCGGCTACCTCGTCAAGGAATAACGTTCCGTTATGCGCTACTTCGAACAATCCGGCCTTGTTTGTATTTGCTCCTGTGAATGCCCCTTTTTCATATCCGAACAGTTCGCTCTCTATTAGTTCCGCCGGTATGCTCCCGCAGTTAATCGGTACAAAATTTTCGTACTTCCTCTTACTCTGTAAGTGAATGTTCCACGCTACAAGTTCTTTTCCCGTACCCGACGGACCTGTTATCAATATGTTTACATCGCTTTTTGCATATCTGTCAATACTTTCTTTAAGCTGTATCATAGGCTTCGATTCGCCAATTATTTTCTTGCTCTCGAGCAGATTAGTTATGTTCTGTTTCAGCTTTTTATCGGTCCGGAGCTTATGCTTTTCGAGATTCTTCTTTTCATAGGCGTTGAATATGCTGAGTATGAAATCTGTCGGCTGGTAAATATAATCTTCAATATTTCCCGGATACTTTGTCCCGTACCAGAAAGCTCCCGATTTGATGAGGTTGTTCGCAAAATTATAGTCTGTAATATTAATAGTCATCTTGGTGATCACAATTATCTGAAGGAAGGGATCCTCTAGCTTTATCTTTTCAATTAATTCTTCCCCTTTCAATCCTCCGGATATCTGGTAATCGAGTATGACCACATCGTATTTATCGGGCGAAGCCGATATAAGCTCAAGTGCGGCTCTTCCGTTCGAAACCGTATCCAGAACTTTTATCCGAGTGTTATAGTAGTTGGTGGTATTCTTTATTCTGTTTACGTCGAACTCTTCATCTTCTATTAAAAGTATATTAATGAATTTATCGTATGCCGTCATTAAATTATCCTGTTTGTATTCTAAATTTTAATTTAAGATTTCGAATTTTAATTTTCTAATTTTTAATGGTTATTGTAAACCTGCATCC
>JBJKTB010000170.1:0-2857 GCA_046703345.1 Ignavibacteriaceae bacterium | reverse complement strand
CTTTTGCGGATGAATCTTTAAATTTATAAATCATTTACGAACAAAGCGGCACGGGCTTTTACCGGCTGACATCCGAGCAGGCAACTGCACGCGGATTTTGCGGATTAGACGGACTAACACGGATATTTTTTAATCAAGAATATTTTAGGGTTGTAATGAAATATAAGAACAACATTTTAGAGGCGGTGGGGAATACGCCGCTTATAAGGTTGAACAAGATTAACAAAGGGTTGAAGCCGCAGATATTCGCCAAGCTGGAGTCTGCTAATCCCGGCGGAAGCGTTAAAGACAGAATCGGCATTTCGATGCTTGAAGAAGCTGAGAGGACGGGAGCAATCAAACCGGGCGGGACGGTTATAGAAGCTACGAGCGGAAATACCGGAATCGGGCTGGCGCTGGCTTGCGCTGTAAAAGGCTATAAATCGATATTCGTTGTAACCGACAAAGTAAGCTCGGAGAAGATAAATTATTTAAAGGCGCTAGGCGGCGACGTTATTGTTGTATCAAACGCGGTACACCACGATCATCCTGATTATTATATAACAGTAGCTAAGAAAATAAACAAAGAGACGCCCAATTCACTGTTCATGTATCAATACTCGAATCCGGCCAACCCGGAAATACATTACAAGACCACCGGGCCGGAGATCTGGGATCAGACTGACGGAAAGATAACACATTTTATAGCGGGTATAGGGACCGGAGGGACGATAAGCGGAACGGGGAGATTTTTAAAGGAGAAAAATAAAGATATAAAAGTAATAGGGGCAGATCCTTACGGTTCTATCTTCAAAGAGTACAAAGAAAAGGGAAATCTTATTGAAGGAAACCCTTATCTGGTTGAAGGAATCGGGCAGGACTGTCTGCCTAAGAATGTGCATTTCCAATACATAGACGAGATAGCGAACATAAGCGACAGGGACTCATTTTATTACGCGCGATTATTATCGAGGGAAGAGGGAATATTCTGCGGCGGAAGCACAGGAACTATACTCGGAATAACGCTTGAGAAGGCCAAAGAGCTTGATGAGAAAGCGGTAATGGTATTCATAGTTGCCGACACAGGCGAGAGATATCTTACCAAATTCCACAGTGACGAATGGATGAGAGAAAAAAGACTTTTGCCGACTGAAGTTGCCACATTAAGGGATATAGTATTATCCAAGCAGAACGGCAGGCCGAAGGAGCTGATAGCACTTCACTCAAAAGACAAGGTTAAAAGAGCGGTAGAGATGTTAAACAATACCGGCTACTCGCAGCTGCCAGTAATAGACGAGGGGCAGCCTGTAGGCAGCATAAGAGAAGCGAGGCTGATGGCGAGTCTGCTAGAAGACCCTGATCTTCTTGATAAAAACGTTGAAGAGATAATGGGGCAGAGTTTCCCGGCGCTTGACGAGAGAACCGAGCTGAGTGTGGTAAGAAAATACTTAAGCGATTCGCCTGCGGTGCTCGCCACCGAATACGGAAGGATAAAGGATATTGTGACGCGTTATGATATCCTTGAACACGCGAATTTTTCTTAAATTTACGTAAGAAAAAATTAAAGGAAGACCAATGGGATTCTCAACAGACGCAATTCACGCAGGGCAGCAGCCTGATCCGGTAACCGGAGCGGTAATTACACCGATCTACCAGACATCAACTTACGCGCAGGAAGAACTGGGCAAGCATAAAGGATACGAGTACGGAAGAACTCACAACCTTACACGCCAGTCGCTTGAAGCGAACATCGCGGCGCTGGAAAAAGGCAAGTACGGCATAGCATTCGGTTCGGGGCTGGCGGCCACGCACGCGCTGATGAGCCTGGTAAAAGCCGGCGATCATGTAGTGGTATCGAACAATGTTTACGGCGGAACTTACCGTCTATTTGAACTTGTTATGAAAGACTACGGCATAGATTACTCGTGGGTAGACACAAGCGATCTGAGCAACATTGAGAAAGCGGTTAAGAAAAATACAAAGCTTGTATATCTTGAAACTCCGACGAATCCGATGCTGAATCTTACCGATCTTGCCGGAGCGGCGGAAATATGCAAAAGGCTAAATCTTATTAGTATTGTGGACAACACGTTTATGAGTCCTTATCTGCAGAATCCTCTTACATTGGGATGCGACGCGGTTATACACAGTACGACGAAATACATAAACGGCCACAGCGATGTAATCGGCGGAATAATAGTGACAAGCAGCGACAAAATACATCAAAGAATAAGATACATACAGAATGCGGCGGGAGGGGTGCCTTCACCGTTTGACTGCTGGCTTGTGCTTCGTTCGACAAAGACGCTGGCCGTAAGGATGGAAAGGCACAACAAGAACGCAATGCAGCTTGCTGAATATCTGGTAAAATCGAACATAGCGGAAAAAGTTTACTATCCCGGGCTTCCGGCGCATCCTCAGCATGAGCTTGCCAAGAAGCAGATGCGCGGATTCGGAGGAATGATATCGGCGGATCTGGGGAGCGTAGAAAAGGCAAAGAAACTTTTAAAGAACGTAAAAATATTTACGCTCGGCGAAAGTCTGGGCGGAGTTGAGAGTCTTATTAGTCATCCCGCCAGCATGACGCATGCCTCAGTGCCGAAGGAAGAGCGCGAGAAGATGGGGTTAACCGACAGTCTGGTTCGTTTCTCGGTTGGTATAGAAGACATTGAGGATCTGATAGCGGATATAGAGCAAGCGGTGGGATAGTTCGTGGTTCGTGGTTCGTAGTTCGTGGTTCGTAGTTCGTGGTTTGTGCTGTCCTGAATGAGATTGCCCTATAAATATAAAGTATTAATTAAAATAATTGTAATTGATTCATGTTTTTATTGTAATCTTCCAGAGTATTATAAGTGTATAGATGTAAACTTTTATGCTC